>CAJKWD010000025.1 GCA_905203475.1 uncultured Acholeplasmataceae bacterium | reverse complement strand
TATTGTATCAAAAAGCCGCACCAAGTGGTGCGGTTGAAATTTCAATTTAGGAAAATGTTTATCTAGGTTAAGATAAACATTTTTACTTGTGAAATTATAGATTTTATAGTATAATTTAGTGGAATTTAGTGAGGAGAGGATACGCATGATTGAAAGATTGATGATGATTGAAAAGCGTTATCTAGAATTAAATGATGAGTTAATGAATCCGGAAATTATCTCAAATGTAAAAGAGACGTTAAAGAGAACGAAAGAGCAGGCAATGTTAAAAGATGCGTATGATGCATATCAAAAATATAAAAAAATAGAGTCTGGTATTTCTGATGCGAAAGAAATGATTCATGATCCAGAGCTTGGTGAAATGGCAAAAGAAGAATTAAATACATTAGAACAGGAAAAAGCAAGCTTAGAAAAAGAGATAGAAGTTATATTACTTCCAAAAGATCCAATGGATGGAAAAAATGTTATTGTGGAAATCCGTGGTGCAGCAGGAGGGGATGAGGCAAATATTTTTGCTGGAGATTTATTCCGTATGTATTCTAAGTATGCTGAAAAAGAAGGTTGGAAAATTGAAGTATTAGAAGAATATCCAAGTGAGATGGGTGGTTATTCTTTAATTCAATTTATGGTAAAAGGTGAAAATGTATATTCTAAGTTAAAATACGAAAGTGGAGCACATCGTGTACAAAGAGTTCCACAAACAGAAACACAAGGAAGGGTTCATACATCTACGGCAACGGTACTTGTTATGCCAGAAGCAGATGAAGTAGATATTGAGATTAAAGATGCCGATTTAAAAGTAGATGTATATCGTTCTAGTGGAGCAGGTGGACAACATGTTAATACGACTGATAGTGCAGTTCGTATGACACATATTCCAACAGGAATTGTTGTTACTTGTCAAAATGAACGTAGTCAGATTAAAAACCGCGAAAAGGCGCTACAAATGTTACGTGCTAGAGTGTATGAAGAAGAAGTACGTAAGAAAGAAGAACAAGAAGGATTAGAACGTCGTACGAAAATTGGTACTGGTGACCGTTCTGAGAAGATTAGAACTTATAACTATCCTCAAAATCGTGTGACGGATCACCGTATTGGTTTTACTTTAAAACAATTAGATCGTGTTATGGAAGGCGATTTAGAGGAAATTATTACGGCTTTAATTAATGCCGATCAAGAAAGAAAATTAAAGGAAGCATTATAATGAAAACAAAAGCTCAATTAAAAGAGCTCTTTTCTTCTCATGGAGTATCTCTTTCTTTATTGGAGTATTTAGAAAAGTATGGAGATTCTAGTAAAATAGAAGAACAAGCACAAGAGGTATTAAAAGGTGTTCCTATTCAATATGTAGTTGGTAATGTCGATTTTTATCATGCTAATTTAGAAGTAAATTCTTCGGTTTTAATTCCTCGTTTTGAGACAGAAGAATTATGTGATAGAGTAATTCGAATATTAAAATCATGGAAACAAGAAGAACTATCCATTGCTGATATTGGTACTGGATCTGGATGTATAGCAATTACCATGAAACAAGCATTTCCTAAAGCTAAGGTAACAGGAGTAGATATTTCTTTAGATGTTTTAGAGGTTGCTAAAAGAAATGGAATAAGAAATGATGTCGATATATTATGGCAATGTGGGGATTTACTACAACCATTAACGGGAAAATATGATTGTATTATCAGTAATCCTCCTTATATCGATAAAGATGATCCAGAAGTGATGAATCAAGTTCGTATCTATGAACCACATCTTGCTCTTTTTGCAGAAGAAGAAGGGTATGCAAATTATCATAAAATATTAACAGAAGTGAAACCATATTTAAAAGACAAATATTTATTAGCTTTTGAAATTGGCTATCAACAAAAAGAACATCTAGAAAGTTATGCTAGAAAATTATTTCCTGGAGCAATCATATCAGTTGAGAAAGATGTGTCAGGAAAAGATCGATTTTTATTTATTTTAAAGAAGTAAGGAGTAGATAGTATGAAAAAAACAAAAATTATTTGTAGTATTGGACCAGCAAGTAATCCATATGAAACATTTAAAAAAATGGTATTACATGGAATGAACGTTGCACGTATTAATTTTTCTCATGCAACAAATGAAGAACGTGAAGTTGTAGTTGCTGATACAAAGAGAGTAAATCAAGAATTAGGTACGCATGTAGCAGTACTTTACGACACAAAGGGACCTGATTTTCGTACAGGAAAAGCCCAGGAGGGTGGTATTTCTCTAGTGGAAGGAAAACAAGTCCGCATTGTAAAAGAAGATATTATTGGAACAGAAGAAGCATTTACAGTGAATTATAAAGATGCTTTAGATGATATTCATGTAGG
The DNA here is from genome assembly GCA_905203475.1 of uncultured Acholeplasmataceae bacterium. Lineage (GTDB taxonomy): Bacteria > Bacillota_I > Bacilli_A > RF39 > UBA660 > UMGS2016. Next base: position 14,721 of record CAJKWD010000025.1, on the reverse strand, counting down.
TGCTCACATTTTATTAGAAGATGGATTAATGGAGTTAGAGGTTATTAGTAAAGAAGAAGATGGCCTTACTTGTGTTGTAATCAGTGGTGGAGTTTTATTAGATCGTAAAGGTGTGAATGTACCTGGTGTAAAGTTAAATGTTCCATTTATCAGTGATCAAGATCGTGAAGATATCATTTATGCATGTCAGCATGATGGAGATTATTTAGCACTTTCTTTTGTTGATGAAAAAGAAGATGTTTTACAAGTTCGTGAAATTTTAAAAGAACAAAATCGCGAAGATATGTTAATTATTTCCAAAATAGAAAGCGAAACCGCAATTGATCATATTGATGATATTATTGAAGTAAGTGATGGAATCATGGTTGCTCGTGGAGATTTAGGAGTAGAAGTTCCAGTTGTAAATTTACCAATCTATCAAAAGACAATTGTTGAAAAATGTCGTGCGAAAGGTAAATTCTGTATTGTAGCAACAGAGATGTTATCTAGTATGCAAAAGAGTGCAAGACCAACACGTGCTGAAGTATCTGATATTGCAAATGCAGTCATTGATGGTACGGATGCAGTTATGTTAAGTGGTGAGACAACAACAGGTAAACACCCAATTGAAGCAGTTACTTATATGGCAAATGTTTGTGAAAATACGGAAAAATATTTACAGTATCAAGATCGTATTCAAACATCTTTCTCATTAGATGTCCCAGCCACGATTGCGAAAGGTGTTGTAGAAATTACCAATGATATAGATATTGAAGCAATTATTACAGCTACCATGACTGGATATACAGCGCGTAATATTAGTAATTTAAGACCAAATACAACTATCATAGCTGCTTGCCCAGAAGAAGCGGTAGCTCGTAAATTAGCTCTTAATTTTGGAGTTTATCCAACAGTTGTAGATTTATCTGGATCTACAGATGAAATTATTGAAAAATGTATTCGCCAAGCCAAAAAACAATTTCAATTAAAAGATCGTTCTTATGTAATTGTAACAGGCGGATTTCCAAATGATACGAAAAAACATCATACTAATTATCTAAAGATAGAAATGATTTAAGTTTGACAAATCATTTCTTTTTTGTTAGGATATTACCTGCTTTGTAAAAAGAGGGGGAGTATTATGAAAAGTTATAATAAGAAAGATTATTACCAGGCTGCATTTCTTTACTGGCAACATCATGAAGTAGAGCCAAGTTTACTATCAGATGATGAAAGTGAAGTTGTTATTTTAGATAATCGTTTTACTAAAAGAGAAATATATTTAATGGTAGAGAATTATATTTTACAATATGCTGAAAAAAGAGAAGTAAAATTGTATAAGAAAATGCGTAAAATCCACGAATATCCAAATTATTGGCAAGTACTTAGAACAACAAATTTATCACTTGATAAAGCAAAAAAATATTTAGATACAAGAGGTGTTAAAAAAGTACATTTACAGACTTTGTTAAATCGTTTGGAACGTAGTCAAGAATTAATTCCAGAAGAATACGCTTATGTACAAGATTTAATAGCATATTATGATAGTTTAGAGTTATCACCAGAAGAAAAGGAAAAGAAAGCCCAAGCGAAAGAAGAAGCAAGAAGAGCACAAGCAAAAGAAGCAGAACAATTTATTGAATATTATTTATCAGATTCAAATCCGATTCCCATTTATCCATTTTATTGTGAATATGTTGGGGTAAAGAGTAAAGATATGACGAATAAAGTAAGATTAATGTCATATTATAATAAAGACTTATACCATCGTTTTCAAGAAGCATGTGCTGATGAAAATACAAAAGAAAATATTCAAAAATTATTTACATTCATTAATCCCATTTTAGATAAAATGACACAAATCATATTAGAATATCAGCAAGAAGGATTAAGACCTGATTTAATTGCTTATTATGAAAATATTTCTTTTCCATTTCCATTACTTGCTAAAATCGTGTCTCGCTATTATACAAAAAAAGAGAGTGATATTTTACTTTCATTCCATGCAAATCATATAACAAATCAAGAAGTAACACGTTATATTTCTGATCAAATTGATATTAATGGAGTTGCATTTTCTAAAGAAGATCAATATGGTGTTATTTCGTGGTTGCATGAAAAAAACTATCCAGTAACTTATGATATTTTTATGGATAAATTAAAAAGAATGGCTAGAGAAAAGAATAAACAAAAACATTTATAAAAAGTGAAGAAATGATTTTCTTCTACTTTTTTTTTTGGTACAATAACAAATAGGGTGATCTTATGAATGACAAATTAGAAATACTATGTAAACAAATGAACTTAACAGAAGAAGAAAAGAAACAACTAGATGGAGGAGTGTTAGAGCGTATTGTTGGTAACCGTGCTCATGATGAGTATCGTTTTTATATTCATTTAGATCATACATTACCAGTTAATTTTTATTTATCTTTTCAAAAGAAATTAGAAGCATCTTTTCCAACTTGTCGAACTGTATCAGCTACATTTCAAATAAAACATGTTTCAGCTGATTTATTCGCATCTTATTATCGAGCTTTTTTAGAAAATATGAAGGAAGAGAACCCTCTATTAGAGTTATTATTAGATGCGAAAGTATCTTACGATGATGAATGGGTCACACTGATTTTAAGTAATAAGGCAGAAGAGATGAAATTTCGTTCAATTGAAGATCGTTTTCGCCAAGAATTAAAAAAAGCGGGATATGGAAATGTTACATTTGAAATAAAAGTAGACGAAGAACAAAGTTTAGAAATGCAAAGAGAAATTGAAAAAAAATTAATAGAAGAAGTACAAAAAGTAGAAGCTACCCCAATTCAACCACCAGTGATAGAAGAACCAAAGAAGCATAATTTTCAAAAAGGAAATTATAAGCGAAAAACAATTTTGGATGAAAGTAATCCAGATGTGGTAATCGGAAGAACAATTGATACAGATCCAATTCATATCCATGATATTATTGGTGAAATGAATAATGTTACAATTGAAGGAACGATTTTTGGAGTAGATGTTCGAGATACAAGAACAGAATTAAAAATAGTAACATTAAAAGTAACGGATTATACAGATAGTATTTATGTAAAACTATTTTTACACGATGAAGAAGAAGCAAACTTAGTATTGCCGAAATTAAAGAATGGTAAATTTTATTTATTCCGTGGGAATACAAAAGATGATCAGTATTCTAAAGAATTGACATTTACAGCTCGTGACATATTATTATTAGATAAAAAGTTAGAAGAGAGAATGGATCAAGCCCCAAAGAAGAGAGTAGAGTTACATGCCCATACGAAGATGAGTCAAATGGATGGGGTTGTAGATGCTAAAGATTTAGTGAAAACAGCTCATAAATGGGGACATAAGGCAATTGCAATTACCGATCATAATGGAGCTCAGGCATTTCCTGATGTTTATCATTTAATCTGTGATATTAATAAAAATTTAAAAGAGGGGGAAGAACCTTTTAAAGCTATTTATGGAACAGAATTAACAATGATTGATGATGAAGTCAATATTGTTGTTCGTCCCAATGATTCTGTGTTATTAGATAATACTTATGTTGTATTCGACTTTGAAACAACTGGTTTTAATGCCGGAGGTGGCGATTCGATTATCGAAATTGGAGCTGTAAAATTACATAATGGTGAAATTATTGAGAGATATGATGAGCTCATTAACCCAGGTAGAAAATTACCACAGAAGATTATCGATGTAACAAGCATTACAGATGAAATGTTACAGGATAAAGATAATGAAGAAAATGCTATTAAACGTTTTATTGAATGGTTTGGGGACTTACCAATGGTTGCTCACAATGCAAAATTTGACGTTTCTTTCTTAGAAATGGCTTATCAAAAATATAATTTAGGTACTTTCAAGAATCCAGTAATTGATACTTTAGAATTATCACGTACCTTAGACAACACCTTTGCTAGACATAGTTTATCGGCTCTTGTGAAACGTTACAATGTTCCATGGGATGAGTCTAGTCACCATAGAGGTGATTACGATGCAGAGGGAACTGCATTAGTATTTCATAAGATGATGAGAAAGTTATCGGATCGTAATTTAGAAAAGATGACAGATTTAGATAAGTTAGTATCAAAGGATGAAATACACAAGTATGGACGACCTTATCACATTAATATTTTGTGTAAAAATAAGACTGGTTTGAAGAATTTATTTAAAATAATTTCTTTGGCAAATACAAAATATTTATATAAAACACCACGTATTTTGAGAAGTGAGATTCAAAGATTACGAGAAGGGTTACTCATTGGTAGTGGATGCTATGAAAGTGAAATATTTACACAGGCTCGTAGTAAAAGTGAAGAAGAGTTAAGTAATATGATTCATTTCTATGATTATGTAGAAGTACAACCACCAGAGTGTTATGATCATCTATTACAAATGAATGATTTTGCAAATAAACAAGAGTTAATTGATAATATTAAAAAGATAATTAATACGACGAAAGAAGCGGGAAAATTAATTGTCGCAACTGGTGATGTACATCATTTAAATCGTGAAGATAAGCTATATCGTGAAATTATTGTCAATCAAAAAGTACCAGGGGGAGGAAGACATCCACTGGCTCGTAATAATATTCGTGAGATTCCATCACAACATTTTAGAACAACGGATGAGATGTTAGAGGATTTTAATTTTCTAGATGACAATTTAAGAGAAGAAATTGTCATTACGAATCCGAATAAGATTGCGGATATGGTAGATATTATTGAAGTCATTATTGAAACAGGTGGTATTCCATTTTCTCCTAAGATTGAAAATTCAGTTGAAACAGTCAAAGAATTAGTTTATGGTAAAGCCCATGAAATTTACGGAGATCCACTCCCGGATTTAATTGCTGATCGTATTGAACAGGAATTAAAAGGAATTATTGGTGGAGGATTTGACGTTATTTATTTGATTGCACAAAAATTAGTAAAGCATTCTAATGATGATGGATATTTAGTTGGTAGTCGTGGTTCTGTTGGAAGTAGTTTCGTTGCGACAATGATGGGAATTACGGAAGTAAATCCATTACCTGCTCATTATGTTTGTCCAAAGTGTAAGTATAGTATTTTTGAAGAAAATGGTGAAACATTAGGATCGAAGTATTCTAGTGGATTTGACTTACCAAATAGGTCTTGTCCAAAGTGTGGAACTATGATGAATAAAGATGGCCAAGACATGCCTTTCGCGACATTCTTAGGATTTAATGCAGATAAAGTACCTGATATTGATTTGAACTTCTCAGGTGATTATCAGTGGAAAGCACATGAATATACGAAAGTATTATTTGGTGTTGATAATGTTTATCGAGCTGGTACCATTGGTACAGTTGCAGATAAAACCGCTTTTGGTTTTGTAAAAGGTTATTGTGAGGATAAAGGAATTAATATGCGTACAGCGGAAGTAGAGCGTATTGCACTAGGTTGTACAGGAGTGAAAAGAACAACGGGACAACATCCAGGAGGAATTGTTGTAATCCCTGGTTATATGGATGTATTTGATTTTACGCCATTCCAATATCCGGCTGATGATCCAACCAGTTTATGGCGTACAACACATTTCGATTACCATGCCATTGATCAAGATGTATTAAAACTAGATATTTTAGGGCACGTAGATCCAACCCATTTACGTATGTTACAAGATTTATCTGGTATGGATGTTACAAAAGTACCATTAGATGATAAAGAAACAATGGCTATTTTCTGTGGACCGGAACCACTAGGTGTTACGGCTGAACAGATCAATTGTCCAACTGGTACGTTAGGAATACCAGAGTTTGGTACAAAATTTACAATTCAAATGTTAGTAGATACTAAACCGACGACTTTTTCAGAATTAATTAAAATTTCTGGTCTTTCTCATGGTACAGATGTATGGTTAGGAAATGCCCAAGAATTAATTCGTAATAATGTTGTTCCATTTAAAGAAGTTATCGGATGTCGTGACGATATCATGGTATATTTGATGTACAATGGAATGGAACCAAAGAAAGCATTTAAAATCATGGAATTTGTTCGTAAGGGAAAAGCAAGTAAACAACCAGAACAATGGCAAGAATTTAAAAAAGAAATGGAAGTAGCTGGTATTGAATCATGGTTTATTGAATCATGTGGAAAAATTAAGTACATGTTCCCAAAAGCTCATGCTGCAGCTTATGTAATTAGTGCTTTCCGTGTTGCTTATTTTAAAGTACATCATCCACTTTGGTATTACTGTTCTTATTTCTCTGTCCGTGTGGATGACTTTGACATTGAAACAATGATTAAAGGTTATGATGCAATTAAAGACAAGATTGTAGAGTTAGAAGCTAAAGGAAAAGAAGCAACAAATAAAGAGACAAATATTATTGAAACTTTAAAAATTGCATTAGAAGCAACTGCTCGAGGAATTAAGTTCGCACCATTATCTGTTACAGAAAGTGGAGCAAAGAACTTCGTGATTAAAGATGATCACACCTTGATTCCACCATTCCGTACCATTGATGGATTGGGATTAACTGTTGCCGAAAAGATTGTTGAAGAACGAGAAAAAAATGCGTTCTTAAGTATTGAAGATTTACAAAAAAGAGGAAAAGTTTCAGCAACTTTAATTGATAAAATGAGAATGATGGGAATGCTAGATAATATGGATGAATCTAGTCAGCTTAGTTTATTTTAAAAGAAGATTATCAAAGTCTTCTTTTTATATTTCTGGATTTTCATTACTACTAGGATTATCAATAGGATCTTGAATGACAACATATAATACAATAATTGCTCCAATAGTAGTTAAAACAGAAGCAAATTTTTGAAGTGATAATAGTGTTGTATCTTCATTATTTTCCTCTGCATTTTGTAAAGTAATTTGATTTACATATAGAAAAGTCCCGGTTAAAATCAAAATCATAATATGGTTAAATATGTTTAACTTTCTCGCTTCTTCTGGTGTTAGGATAGTATTCTCATTACGAATAACTTGTTTTCGATAATGTGTTAAGTAAATAGCAATTGCTGTGGTAATTAAATAACAAAAAGAGGCAAATTCTTGCACATTTAAAAGTTGGATAACATCAATGTTACTACTATTTTTCATATTTTTTGAGTTGCTTCATTTTATCTAATTCACTGACTGTTACAAATTGATAGCCTTCTTTTTTTAATTCTTTTAATAATTTATCTAAAATAGTAATCGTTTGTTTCTTTGTATCGTGCATTAAAATAATACTACCATCTTTTGTGCTCTGGACTGTTTTTTTTAAAATATGATCGATGTTATGGCTTTCCCAATCTCTAGTATCCACATCCCACATGACAATTTTTAATTTAGAACGTTTTCTGAGTGATTGATTTACAGCACCATAAGTAGGACGCATCAGACGTGGTGTAAAACCAGTTACTTCTTTGACAATTTGTTGTGTTTGATTAATCTGATTTAAAAATTCTTGATCACTTACTTTCGTCAACCATTTATGATTATAAGAATGGTTGCCAATTTCATTTCCTTCTTGAATCATACGACGCATTGTATCACTATATATTTCTACTTTGTTACCAATTACAAAAAAAGTTCCACTGGCATCATATTTTTTTAGTATATTTAATAAATCATCTGTATAAACACTAGGACCATCATCAAAAGTAAGAGCAACACTTTTTTGATTAGGATCAATAATTTTTGTAGTTGCTTCTATCTTTTTCCATTCTTTTTTTACTTTTCCTTCATTAATATCAATTATTAATCCTAAATTTTCAATAGGTATAGAAACCGTCATAATATCAAAATAACCAGCACTAATCTCGTATGGTTCAAAATAAAAATAAAACTGTTCTTCATCAAACGTAAAATGAATTTTCGTAAATTGATTGAGTAATTTGTTTACTCTATCGGTTAATAAACAATCGGGATATTGTTCTTTTAATTGATGTAAAATCATTGTGGTTACTTTTTTCTTTTCCGTAGTAGAGATTACGTCGGATAAAGTAAGAAACTTATTTTCTTTTTTATCGTAAACATAGGTATCTAAATCATTCATGGGATTGGATAATAAGTTAGAATTTGAAAAAGTTTTTAGTACCACCATCATATATCTTTTATCAATCAAATTGTATGTATAATCAATATTAAACTCAGCATCTTTGGCAATTGCCACAAATTCTTTTTGTTGTTCTAAAAAATATTGGTATCTTTTTTTTACATCTTTTTGTATTTTCTGATCTAAACGCTTTTCATTTGTAATTGGATAGTTAATTGCAATCTTCATTTGATTATTTTTTTGTACAATTGTCTTTACTTTGTTTTCTTGTTTGTTACATCCTGTAACGAGTAATAAGCAAAAGCATAAACATAATACTTTTTTCAAGAAAATCAACTCCTATTAAAATATATTCTAAATTAGACAGTTTCAATACAAAAAGAAAAATTACCTTCATATGATAGGATAAAAGGACGTGGATGTATGGAGAATGTATTACCAAGTAATTTTGTAAATTGTCTTATGATTAGTTTAATCTTATCAATTGTTATAATGGCATTATTGCAAAAATTTAAAAAATTGCCATTTATTAAAAAGTGTTGGCAAATATGGATTTTAAATTTAATATTTTCTTTTTTAATCGGTGTTCCGTTTGCCATTTCTTTTTATAATACAAGTGTAAAAGATAGTATATGGATAGGGTTGTTTTGTTTTATTGGTGCACCATCTATTTATCAAGCATTAAAAAAACAAAATTTATTGCAATATCGTCCTGAATCATTGAAAGATGATGTGGTGGAAGTACCAATTGAAAATAAGATAACGATTCCTTCAGTTTTAACTCAAGAGAAAAAATAAAGTATAAAAAAGTTTAGAAACAATAAAAATATGGTTTTATTTACAGTTAGAAATTATAGATATATCCTATAATTTCTTTCTTTTTTTTTAGAAATATGCTATGATTTTAATAGTTGAGAGGTGTCATAATGAAACAAGAAGGTTATTTAGATGCACAAGGACAACCAATTGTCAAACAACCAGTAGATCCTGTAAAATTAGCTCGTAAAATTTCAATTATCGCACTCGTTGTTTTAATTGTCATTTTTATTATTGTTTTTCTATATAAAAAGAGTAAAAATGATAAATGTACTTCGATTGAGAGTTTATTTGCGAATGCAGCCTTTAAAATTGTAGAAGATGAAGGAAAACTACCAAAGATGAATGGTGATAAAGTAGTTGTTTCAGCAAATGAAATACAGCAGAGTGGAAAAATTAATCGTGATGACGTTACCTTGAAAGAAGATGTATGTAAAGGAACTGTAACAATTACAAAAGTAAAAGGTAAATATATTAAAGTAACGGATTTAACAAATTGTAATTACTGTACAACAGATGAGCATTATAAAGAATATGGAGAATGGACCGATAAAGAACCACAAGATGGAGATTATGTCGATGTAAAAACAACATTCAATTATTATACATTTGCTGATTATTATACGGAGTATTCTGATTGGTTAGAAGAAAGTGAAGTTAAAAAAACAAAAGATAAAAAATTAGGTATCTATTTACCAAAAGATGAAGAGTACTTACCTGAGGTTCCGAGTCCAGGAAAATTAATTACGATTGAACAAGATCGTAAAAATACCTATTCTTATCGTGATAAGCAATGGTTATTTTATAAATATCCAAATAATAATTATTCTGAGTATTCTAATGAACCTGTACCAGGTTATGCGTATAAAGATGAATATTCACGTATTACTTCAGAACCATCTGATTGGTCTCCAAACTATCCGGATGAAAAAGATTATCGTGTAATTGATGAAGCAGATGGATATCGTTGGTACAAAGAAGTAGATGGTAAAAAAGTTTATTGGAAGAGTGGTAAGTATTATCCAGAAAGTCCAGGAAAAGGATATAAACAAGATACAAGTAAAGTGGTTCCTGTTTATTCTTATACAGATGATTTATATCGCTATTATAATGGAATAGAAAGAGATTATGGTGGCTTTGATTCTGTACCAACAGAAAATTATCCATATCGTGATGACGATACCATGGAATATACAACATGGAGTGCTTATGAAGATGAATCTTCTGTAGATGATTCCAATCGTTCTTATCGTGAAGAAAGAATTAATGTAAATTCTAGATATCGTATTAAATATCGTATTACATCTGTATTACATTTAGATCATTATATGAAAAGAGCAGATTTTGAAAAAGAAACAGGAAAAACACTAGAAGAAATGAGTAAAGCTTCTAATGTCATTTTAAAAACGAAATACCAATATCGTTATCGAAAAGTAAAATAATCCCATCATTGTGGGATTATTTTTATAAATAGAAATCATCAATTTGTGCATCCATTTGTACGATAGTTTCTTTTCGTTTCATATCTTTTAAGGCTTCAAAAATTGTTTTTGCTTCCTCATCTTTCATTAAGTCAAATAAAGATACAATGCCGACTAATTTTTTTTGATCGCTGACTAGTAATCGTACAACTTTTTCTTTTTTCATCATCTGAATCGCATCTTTTACTTTTTTATTTTTCTCAATAGAGCAAACATGTTTGGTCATATAGTCTTTTACTTGACAGTTTTTCTTTTCATTGTTTGCTAATGCACGAATGACAATATCACGATCAGTGATAACACCAACGATTTGTTTTTCTTTATTCGCTACAGGTACAAAGCCAATTTCATACTGTCTCATCTTTTTGGCAACATCTTCAATTGAATCCGTTTCATAACATACAATTGGTTGTGTTGATACTTTAATATTAAAATCCATTTTTATCACCCTTCCTATTATTTACCAATTCATATCTTTTATACATTAGAATAGATTAGAATAGGTGAGACTATGGCCAAGAGGATGAATTTAAGAAAAAAATATATCATTTTTGATAAGAACAAAAAAAGAAGTAAAAAAAATATCATTATCTTATTATTTATTTTATTAGTTATTGTAATTTTTTTTAGTATGTATATGATGAACCATGTCTTATCTCCATTTTTAGAAAAATATGCGAGAGCTGAAATGAAGAAAATTTCTAATTTGATTTTAAATCAATCACTGAGTAAAGAAGTACGTGCTGATATGAATGTTGATAATTTATATGTTCTTCATAAAGATAGTAATGGTACCATTACTTCTGTGGATTTAAATAGTGCAGTTGTAAATGAATTACTAGGAAGAGTAACAAAAAAAGTAAGTCAAGATTTTAAGTTGGTAGAACAGGGAAAAGTAGATCAGTTAACGTATTATCAAGATGTTTTTGATGATACTATGATGGATAAAAAAGCACTCAAAAAAGGAGTCGTTTTTTATATTCCTACGGGACTAGCCTTCAAAAATGTTTTTTTATCAAATCTTGGGCCTAAAATTCCTGTTCGTTTTCGTTTAACCGGAGAAATAGGGAGTAACTTAGAAACAAAGATAACCAACTATGGTATTAATAATGCTTTATTAGAAGTAAATATGCATGTTGAAATCTCACAGATGTTATTACTACCATTTTCTACTTCTTCTATAAAAGTAGAAGGAAATTACCCACTGATTGTAAAATTAATTGAAGGAACTGTACCTGATGCTTATTTTTCTGGAATTCATAAAAATTCTGAGACAGTATTCCGACAGGTTTCCTAAAAAAAGGAATCGTGATATAATAAAACTGGACGTGATAATATGAAAACAGAAACATTTTTAGAACAAAAATACCAATTAATTGATAACTATAAAGATGGATATGAAAAAGAAGCTGTAGAACATTTATTTACAGAATATTTCTTAGATTATGATTATGTAATTGGCGATTGGTCTTATGGAAAGCTTCGTTTGAAAGGGTTCTGTAATCCTGAAAATCCAAAACACAATAAGAGAAATGATATCGAATATAAACAAACATATTTAAATACTTATTGTGCTTATAATTGTAAATACTTTGTACTACAAAAAATATAAGAAAATGAAAGAAACGATAGTTTCTTTTTTTATATTTATAATGGATTATGATATAATTGAAATGGTGAAACAGTATGAAAAAGATTATTTTAGTAGATGGAAATAACTTACTATTTCGAAGTTATTATGCAACAGCTTATAATGGTAATTTTATGAAAAATTCAAAGGGATTTCCTACCAATGCATTATTTGGTTTTCATAACATGTTGACAAAAATAATTGCAGATGAGAAACCTGAATATATGATTGTGGCATTTGATAAAGGAAAAACTTTTCGTCACGAAGAATATAAAGATTATAAAGGGGGAAGAATTCAAACTCCAGACGAATTAAAACAACAATTTCCGGTTGCAAAAAAATTAGTGACATTAATGGGATATACTTATTACGAAATAGATAATTATGAAGCAGATGATATTATAGGTACATTTGCTGCTTATTGTGATGAAGATGATGAAGTAATTGGTACTATTGTTTCTAGTGATAAAGACTTATTACAATTAATCAGCGATGATGTCGATATGAAATTGTTAAAACAAAAAGATTATATTCGTTATAATAAAGAAACTTTTTTTGAAGATTATGGAATTATGCCAGAAAGAGTTGTTGATTTAAAAGCATTAGAAGGAGATCCTTCGGATAATATTCCAGGAGTAAAAGGAATTGGTGAAAAGACTGCTCTGAAATTGTTACGTAAATATGGTACTTTAGATGGTATTTATGAACATATTGATGAAATAAAAGGAAGTGTTCATGATAAATTATTATTAGATAAAGAGAATGCATATCAAAGTTATCACCTTGCTACTATTGTAAAAGATGTCGATATGGATATTTCGATTGAAGATGTAAAATGTAGAGAAAGAGACCATGAAAAACTAGAAAAACTATATGAAGAATTAGAGTTTTATTCTTTCTTAAAAAAAGAAAAAGAATATCAGAAAAAAGAACCTGAAGAAGTAGAACATGTTCCAATTGTAAATAGTATGGATGAAATTAAAGTAGAAGGAAAATGTTCCGTTTATTTAGAATTGTTAGGAACAAACTATCACCATAGTGACATATTAGGAATGGCTGTATATGATGGAAAGAATTTACAATTTATTCCAAAAGATATATTAGTACAAGCTCCTAAATTTCTATTTGAAAATGAGAAATATACTTATGACGCAAAAAAAGTATATGTTGCTTTAAAGTGGATAGGAATTGATATAGAAAACATTACATTTGATAGTATGATTGCTGCTTCTTTATTAGACTATAATGTAAAAGATGATATTAGTTATCTTGCCAATAATTTTGATTACCATATTCCCTTTTATGAAACCGTATACGGTAAAAAGAAATTAAAAGCTCCTAAAATGGAAGAAGTTGCTTTATATGCTGGACAAAAAGCAAAATTTATTTATGAAACAAAAGAGATATTAGAAAATAAATTAAAAGAAGAAGAGTTGTTAAAACTTTATAAAGATATTGAATTTCCACTTGCCTTTGTATTAGGAGATATGGAGTTTAATGGTGTTTATTTAGATCAAGATACGCTAAAAGAGATGGGAAAAGAAATTGAACAAAATGTCAGTCGTTTAGAACAAGAAATTTATAAACTAGCAGGTTGTGAATTTTTAATTACATCACCAAAAGAACTAGGAAATATTTTATTTGAACGACTAGGGTTACCACATGGTAAAAAAGGAGCAAGAGGTTATTCTACTGCTGCTGATGTATTAGAAAAATTAAAAGATGTACATCCAATTATTAATAAAATTTTAGAATACCGTATGATTACAAAATTATATACAACATATATTGAAGGATTATTAAATATGGTTAAAGAAGATGGTAAAATTCATACTATTTATACACAAACATTAACTAGAACAGGACGTTTATCATCCATTGAACCTAATCTGCAAAACATTCCTGTACGTACAGAGTATGGAAGATTAATCCGTAAAGCGTTTGTACCAAGTGAGCATTGTGTCATCCTTGGTGGAGACTATTCGCAAATTGAACTTAGAATCTTGGCACATATGTCAGGTGTACAAGCTCTTATTGATGCATTCAATCAAGGTATGGATATTCATACTAAAACTGCAAGTGATATTTTCCATGTTCCACCAGAAGAAGTAACAAAACAAATGAGAAGAGTTGCAAAAGCAGTCAACTTTGGAATTATTTATGGTATCAGCAGCTTTGGTCTTAGTGAAAATTTAAATATTAGTGTAGGAGAAGCAAAGCATTTTATCGACCATTATTTAGAGACTTATCCAGGTATTCAAGAATATATGGATAAACAAATTAAACAAGCATATCAGGATGGATATGTAAAAACACTTTTCCACAGGAAAAGAATTATTACGGAATTAAATAATAGTAATTATATGATTCGTCATCAAGGAGAGAGAATGGCACTTAATACTCCAATTCAAGGGACAAGTGCAGATATTATTAAAAAGGCTATGGTAGATATTGGAAAAGAACTAAAAAAACGTAAATTAAAAACAAAAATGATATTACAAGTACATGACGAATTATTATTTGATTGTGATAAAGATGAGATTGAGACTATAAAAGATATTATAAGAGATAAAATGGAACATGTTTTAAAATTAAAAGTACCATTAAAAGTAGACATAGCTTATGGAAATAATTGGTATGAAGCAAAATAAAAACATGGAGTATTCACTCGATGTTTTTTCTTTTCATTAAGGATAAAATATGATATATTAGATATAGTAGAAGACTCGAGCGTTAGTTTTTAAGGTAACTTCAGGTTATAAGAAAAAAGAGATGTTCAAATGAAA
>CAJKWD010000024.1 GCA_905203475.1 uncultured Acholeplasmataceae bacterium | reverse complement strand
ATGGCAAAACGTCCAATATCGTGAAATTCATATATATTTTGTTTCTTTTTCTTCAACAATAATTTTTCAAAATAAACTTTTAAAATATCTTTTAAAATTCCAATTGTCTCTTTTGTTTTCAATACTTCTTCGATATATGATTCTCGATTTGCATAAACACAAAGACTTGTTATTTCCTGAATCTGCTTTTTGATATCTTGATAAATTTCTTTCATTTTATCTTTGATATCATCATCAATTTCTTTAGAACGTGGTAAAGTTGGTAATTTTATTGTTCGAAAGACGGAAGCAATTTCCTCATATGAGTTTTGATGTAATTCAATTTCTGCTTTTAACTGTTCTAATATTGGTAGCAATGGTTCTGGTGCACTTTCTAAACCTTGATTAATTTCTTCAATTACCGTTTTTACTTGATTCTTAATTTCTTCAATATATTGATCTAATTGTTTCTGGATTTCTTCTCTATTACAATTTTGATAACAATCTTCTAACTCTTGTTCAATGTGTATACGACTTGTAAGTGAATTGGCAAGATTTAAAATAATCTTACGTACCTTTGTGTCATCTTTGACAGTAAAGGTATCTAATAGTTTTAAAAATTCAGGATTATCTTGTTCGTAAAAAGTTTGAAATGTCTCATCCATGCTTTCTTGTTTTAATGCTTCAATTAAGATTCCATCACCAATTGCTAAATCCTTCTCAATCCCGAGAAGATAGTGATATTTTTTTACAAGATTCAAACTAAAACTATCGAAAGTACAAATGCTTGCTAAATCCAATAATTGTAATTCTTTTTGTAATTCTGGATATCCATTTGGTATGGCTTCTAATAATTTCTTTTTGACACGATCTTTCATTTCTTTGGCTGCAGCATTGGTAAAGGTCAAAACAATTAAATCTAAAATAGAATGTCCTTCTTTTAATATTTCTAGAATACGTTCTGTTAAGACAGCTGTTTTACCACTTCCTGCTCCGGCACTTACTAAAATAGATGTATCTCTGGAAGCAATGGCATCCCATTGTCCATCAGTCCATGTGCTGTTTACTGGTTTTTGTTTCACTATTACCACCTCTTCTACGATTCTTTATTTTCTAATTATTTTCGCGTTTCGATACAAACACTTTAAAATTATACATAGATTCTCAACTATCTAAAAATTCTAAATTTTTATATTCTTTGACAGTTCTATAATCATTGGCTTTTTTAAAGCAAATATCATAATACTGACAATACATACAACCCGTCGCATCTTCTTTTTTCTCATTGCCAATTTGAATTGGTGCGATTTTAAAATCAGCACTTTGAATTGCATTTACAACGGTGTGAATATTTTCATCGACAATTTCTAATAATTTATTTAATGTTTCATCAGCGATCACTTTGGCAGTCGAATAAAAGGTATTGTTTTTTGTCACACGTAAACTTTTTACCATTCCACCTTCTAAATAGTGTTGATCTAAATGATGTAATAATGAAATTTGATTTCGTGTGTATCCATCTAATTGATAAAACTGTTCTCTTTGTAATACATAACTTTTTTTCTCATCATAGTTCATAACAGCAGGAAGAATATGTTGTAAGTAAAAACCTGCCACTTTCATTTCTCTAAACATTGGATGATGTTTTAAGAAATATAAATAAGTTAGTAACTGCATATCTAATCCGTAAATTACTTTATTGTAATCTAGTTTTGTATTCCCTGTTTTGTAATCAATCACAATAACATATGTATTTTCATCATCCGTAAAAGTCATAATTTTATCAATTACACCCATAAAGCGAATTTTAATTGTCTCATCTAACTCTATTTCAAATTCTTTTTCAAAATATTTTGCTTCAAAGTCTGTTCGTTCTAATTCTTTTTTTAAATAAATACATATTTCTTTCAATTCTTTTTTATATTTTTCTAAATAAAATTGTTCTTCTTTTGTGAATGTATCTACTTCATGGATAGAAGTTTCTATGCAAGTATCAATCTCTTTTTCTTGATATAATTTAGATAATACTTCATGAAAGAAAGTTCCTACCATCGTTGCTTTACCAGTTGGTTTTTCTGGTACTTTTAAAATATGTTTTAAATAAAAACGAAAAGGACAATGAAAGAATGTATCCATAGAAGAATAAGAAAGTGTCATTTCTCCTTTTACATACTCTTTCAAATAATCTTCATTTACTTGTTGATACTGATTTTGATAAGATTGATAATCTTCGATAAATGTACGTTGAAATAAGGAATGAAAATCGCTGGTTTTTTCTTGATATTTATAGTAAGTATCTAAGCTACGAGCCAGTAAATAGCGATTATAAGCTTGATTTTGGTAGATTGATTCATTTTCCTTTACTTCAATGTTTCGCGTTTGTTTTAATTCTTCTAATAAAGGAGAACGTTCAAAATTAGCAAACGAACTTCCTTTCGCGTAACTAATCCATAACTCTTCTTTGCTTTGTAAATAAGATAGTACCCTTTGTTTATTGCATTCATTTTTAGTAGTTGTATCCATAAGACCAAGTTCTCTTTTTTCTTCATCATTTATATAATCTAAATCTAAAGATACTGGCGGCATTGTTTCTTGATTAAAGCCAACTACAAAATAATAATCTTGATTTCCATAATCTTCTAGTGTCGAATGAATTGTAACAGCATTTTTTTCAAGAACTGGTTTTAAATAAAGATGTTTTATTTCATAAATAAGTACTGGTAAAAATACGGAAATCGGTGTATCACTATGACGATATTTCCCATAAACATGAGCTAATTTTTCTAAAGCATCTTGTTCCACTTCATTTTTAACAGTCATTGTCTGAATAATATCTTCGATTTGTTTGATAGAGCCATCTAGTGATTCTATCTGTTTTAAGAAATCTTGAATGAAGGGTAAGGAATAAATTGATAATTGTTCTTTTACTGTATATGGTATTTGAAATAATTCTAATAAATGAATACAAAATCCTAAATAATCTGACGAAACATTACAGATATGTATTTGATCTAGTGGAACATGTTCTTGATATTTCTTTAATATATCTAGACATACCATACTTAATTCATCGCGGATATCAGTAAATTCTTTATAAGAAATGGCTTTGTCAACAATCTGATCTTCTTGAAATTGAAACGTAATTTTCTCTTTTTCTAAATCATTTAAAATATGCGTTGGTATTTGATATTTCATCTCACCACATATGATTAGTTGTTGTTTTTCGAAATATGATTTTTGATAAGTAGATGGTATCATGATATTTTGTTCTAACAATTCTTGTCGCAATTGATATAACCTTTTTATTTTTTCTCTTTTACTATCTTTGACATACCACAATACATTTTTTAAATCATTGGCAACACTTGGTAAATACCCTCTTTTTTGCATCTCTAATAGATAATCATCACGATAAGTACCATAAAACATTTCTATCAAATCAGATATAGAAATAAACTTAAAATCTTCTAATCTGTTTTCTCGTTCTTTTTTTAATAAAATGCGATGTTTTTCTTCTGTAGTTGCAAGGATTAACTTCGTCATAGTAACACACCTTTCTCTATCTATTCTATCATATCTAAACCATAAATAGTGATTGTAATTTCATTATAGCAAATAGCGAACGTTTGTTCAATCGTTCGTAAGAAAAAAATAAAAAAAACGGAAATATCCGCTTTTTATAAATAAGAAATTTCCTGAATTAATTTCATATTGTTTCGTATTTTAAGAGTTACAGTTAACACTGTATTAGAATCTTCTGATATAAAAGTCAATGTATAAATATTCGTTTCTTTATCTAATTTCATACTTGTTAAAGTCGTTGGAAGCGTTATATTTAAATCATCTTCCGCGATTTGATAGCAATAGCCCGTATCTGTTTTAAATGGTGCTTGATAACTTTCTCCCTCTTGATACTGTAAAATAGATACATCGGAAAATGCGTTGGCAAAATAGGTTGAAAGTAATGCATTGGCTTGATCTTTATTCATACAAGTAACAGTACTTCCTTCAGATAGTGGATAAGTTTGAGACGGATTTGTGTTCTTTACATGAATAATTAAAAATTTTAATTTGTTTTCATCCGTTACTTCTCTTAACGTACCTGTACTAATTGCTCCTAATCCATCGTGAATGTTTTTAATCCAGTCTTCATATTCTTTTTTTATATCATCAGTTAAAGCAATTGATTCTGTTTCATGAACTGATGGAATGACTTCTTTAATTTCTTCTTTTTGTTTTTCAGGACTAATTAAATATATTACACCAATAATTAAAATAATAATAAAAGCAAATTTCATAGAACGGGCATTTTCTATTTTAACAGGTTTTTTATTTACTTTTTTCTTTGCTTTCTTCTTTGCCATAGACATTTTCCTTTCTATTTTTATTTTATCATAGAAGTCTCAAAAATATGTGAGAAAATGAATCATTTACTTTTTGTTAGACATTTATTTGAAAAAATAAGTTAGGATATCCTAACTTATTTTAAAAAGCATCAATATTAATTGTAACTAACTTATTTTCATGAATATAACTAGAAGCTTGTACAATGGTACGAATTGCATTGGCAATTGCACCTTTTCTTCCAATTACACGGCCCATATCTTCTTGACTTACTAATACCTCAATTACGACTTTGTCTTCATCATCCTCAAAAGCTTTTACACGAACCATATCTGGTTCTTTTACAACTGATTTTACTAAAAATTCAGTAAGTGGTACGAAATCCAATTTAGTTTGCTTTCTTTGCTTTTGATTCGTGGAATTCTTTTAAAATTCCTTCTTTGCTTAAGATGTTTCTTACAGTATCAGTAGGTTCTGCTCCATTACTTAACCATTTCATGATTTCTTCTTTGTTTAAGTTAATTTCAGCAGGATTTTTTAATGGATTATAAGTTCCAACTTCAGCGATAACTTTTCCATCTCTTTTTGCTCTAGAATCAGCTGCTACAACACGATAAAATGGTTTTTTCTTAGCACCCATTCTCTTTAGTCTTAATTTAACTGCCATAGTATTCCCTCCAATCTGTAATCATTCTAACATAATTATTTCTTATTGTCAACTATTTTTGGTTGACAGTTAAATATATGTATTAAAAACACCAATTATTCATTGGTGTTTTCATTGATATAATCTTCATTTACTTGATTGTCGATTTCTTTCATTACTTCTTCTGTTGGTTCATCTTCGATTTCTTCCCATGGTTCTTCATCATCCTCAATGGCAATTTTTACTTTTGTTTCACCAACAAGTTCTACCCCTAATTCCTTTTCAATATCAAAATGAATGGTACCATCATTATCAATTTGAACATTACTACAAGATGGTTGTTTTAAAGATCTGACAATAATATCTGTATCCCCAGTTAAACTAGTATTTTCTTTTGTTTTAACATGAAACGCTTCATTATACTCAATTTTTTTATTGACAACAGTTGTTTTACTATCATTCTCATAAGAATACCAAATATTTACATCAAAAGAGCCATCTACACCAACATTTTCACCGGATTTATACCCTTTAAATTGATGATTAATCACCCAACAACCAAGAACATTAGAAGGCTTATCTGCTGGTTTTAAAGAGTAACTATTTTTAAAATATTTCTTACCCTTTCCAATCACAGCCTTTGTTACAATTTCTTTATATGTGGCCACTTTACTCACCCCTCACCATAATATATGCGAGATTTTTTCAAAGTGTCCATATAATTATTGTTCAATAGCCAATACAATACGATATTTTTGACGATTATTTTTATATTTTGAATCAAAACTACATGTTTGTAATACTAATACTTTTTTATCATCTTCTAATGTAATATTTGTTTCATATTGTGATTTATTTTTTAACTTTTGTAAATGTTCTAACCATGTAAGTCCATTATAACTTTTAATATTTAAATAATCAAAATCACTTGTTTCGACATAAGATGAAAATATTTGAAAAGTATATGTTTTTTCTTTAGTATATAAATAAATAGTTGGATGTTGAGTATAGAATGTTTCATCATTATAATGTGCTAACTGGGCAAACGGAAGTGACAATTGGGGATCGCTATGACCATAAATAATAAATTTTTGATTTTGATTAAAATTGATTCGATAATCTAAATAGATTGCTCCATTACTATCTTTTTCTTGTTGAATATTATGTGTTAGATAATAATCATTGTCTCCTGCCTGCCCTACTGGTTCTATAAAAACACCTGGTAATTCAATAAATGCGATAACATTCTGACCGTAATTTTGAATCAATTGCTCATATTTGTTTTCTTCTGTAACGTTTATTTCAGGAGATGATACTGATGTATGAGCTTTTTCTTTCTGCTCTTTTTTATTTACAAAAGGTATGCTAATAATTATTCCCACGATCATGATTAATAATACCAAAATAACACATTTCTTTTTCATAGTTCCTCCAAACCAGTTTTATTCTAACACAAAGTAAATATGGTTGCAAATAAAAAAGGATAGTAGTCTATCCTTTAATATTGTTTCTTTAATAGCAATAGTGCTAACAAAGCAATACCTGATAAATATAAAGGTGTATGATCTTCGCTTTGTGTTTCAGTAACTCCTGTATTTGGAGGAGTAATTTCACTTGTTCCACTTGTTGAACCTACATTATCTTTATACTTGTATGTATTTGTAATTGTATATCCATTATAAGTTGTCGTATAACCTGGTACTTCTTCTTCTACAATGGTATATTCAATTTCTACTCCATTCGCATATTTTGCTAAATCAGCAAATGTATAAGACCAATTATTTTCAGCAGTTAATGTTACAGTTTGACTTAAAATACCATTTGCATATAAATGAACAGTAATTGATTCTGGTCTACTTTGATATGCATTATTATCATCATCCCATACTTTATCAACTGTAATATCAATTGTTTCTGGTTTGTGTGTATTTTCAATGACAATTGTCTGGTTATTATCTGTTTCTGTAATGGAATCAGAAATACTTGATTCATAACCTTTTACTTCATCTTCTACAATTTGATATTCAATTGGTATTCCATTTTGATATTTATCTAAATTTTCAAATGTATATTCCCAATTATTACTTTCACTAATTACTTGTGAAGCAATTTCTACTCCATTTGCAAGTAAGTGAACAGTGATTGATTCTGGACGGATACCATCTTGATTATTATTATCATTCCATACTTTTTGTACATGGTATGATACTTTTTCTGGAGTATGTGTATTAGTAATTGTGAAATCTTTGATTTCAGTTGTATATCCATCTACACTTTCTTCTTCGACAGTATAGACAATTGGTACTCCATTCGCATTTTTTACTTGATCTTTAAATGAGAATTCCCAATTTCCAGCCTTTGTAACAGTTGTTGTTGCTACACGTTCTCCGTTAGCAAGTAGATAAACAGTAATCGATTCTGGTCTTTTTCCATCCTGATTGTCATTATCATTCCAGATTTTAACACCATTAATTGTAACGGTTTCTGGATTATAAGTATTCGTAATATTATATCCATCTACTTTTTTATCATAGTCTTGCACATTAGCTTCATCAACAGTATAGTTAATCAATTCACCATCTTGATATTCTGGTAAGTTTGTAAATTGATACTTCCACTCACCATTCATATCTGGAGTAACTTCTTGTGTTTGATGAATAACTTCTTCTTCACCAATTTTTCCACTTAGAATCACAGTAATAGAATTTGGTCTACCATATTGGTTATTTTCATCTACCCATGTCTTTGTACCACTTACAGTGATATTTTTTGGACTATGTGTATTAATAATGATATATGGATTTTTCTCATCATATGTTGTTTCATAATGATTTACAGTTTGTTCTTTAACAGTGTATTGAATTTCCTCTCCTTGATAATATTTATCTAAGTTCGTAAATTCGTATTGCCAATTCATATTTTTTGTTACTTTCGTTGTTTTAGTAACAACTGTATTTCCTTTAGCAGTACCAATTAAGTCGACAGTAATTGAATTAGGACGAAGTCCATCTTTATTATTACTATCTACCCATTGTTTTTCTCCATGAATCGTAATTTTAACTGGAGTATGTGTGTTCGTAATATTATAACCTGTTACTTTTCCAGTATAAGAAGATACCGCCTTTTCACTAATAGAATATTCAATTTTAGTTCCATTATAATATTGATCTACATCTTCAAATGAATATTTCCATCCATCTTCGGCAGTTACTATCTTACTATCTTCTACTACTTTTTGACCATTAGCAGTTCCAGTTAAAATAACTGTAATAGATTCTGGTCTTACACCATCTTGGTTATTATTATCATCCCATGTTTTTGTTCCTGCAATTGTCGTCTTTAATGGTGTATGTGTATTGATAATATTATAACCATCATAAGTTGCTTTATAACCTTTTACTGTATCTTCAGTAATTTCATAAGAGATCAAGTATGCATCTTCTCCCTCATGACCTACTTCATAACGAGGTAAATTTGAGAATTGGTATTTCCAATCTTTGCTTCCTGTTACTTCTTTTGATTGTGATACCACTACTTTTTCGTCTACTTTACCTATTAAACGAACAGTAATAGAGTTTGGTCTTACTCCATCTTGGTTATTATCATCAACCCATGTTTTCGTTCCTGATACCTCTGTTTTTGGACGACTTTTGATATTTAATGTAACAGTTGCATTATTACTATACACATATGATTTTTTATCAAATCTCGTAATTTCAGTTTGAAGATGATATGTAAAGGTAATTTCACCTGTTACATTTGCTTCTGGTGTAAATTTAAATGTACCATCTTGATTAACAGTTAAAACGCCTTGTAATGTACCATTTTTATATAAATTATAACTTCCATCTGAATTCTTTACAGTATTTTCATTTTCATTGATTACAATATGGTCTTCTACAGAAATTGTTCCTGTAATCATATTAGAATCTTTTAATACATTTTTATTCAAATCATTTGTTAAAATAGAATTTCCATTAATTGTTTGTTCCTCATATCCTTCATAAGTAGGATTAGATTGATAATGATCATCATTTACAATTGCAGGTATATCTACAGTTGGTTGATCAAATACTAATGATAGTTTTGTATCATCATAGTATGGATTTTCTTCTTGTACTGTTGTTTTTAATGTTGCACTTTCATTGGTATACATGCTTCCATAATAATCATCTTTAGCAATAATTTCATAAGAAAGATGATTTGTCTTGTTTGCTTCTATATTCCCAATATTCCAGATTAATGTCGTCGTTCCATCTTCATTATTTACAATTTGAATACCTTGTTCACTTAATGCTTTTTGTGATGCTTCTGTTAATTCAAATTCCTTTGGAATAACATCGGTTACGACACTATCTTTACCTACAACATTTTGCATAATATCAATAATATTATCAAAAATATCTCCTAATTCTTCTCCAGTTAAAGCCTCCAAATTTTTATAAATTGGTTCTGTACTTTCTGGATTAATTGTCTCTAATAAACTAGCTGCTTCTTGTTCATTTCCAAAAGTAATTGTATAAACATCTGCAGTCTTATAAGCGGATTTTAAATCATCCAACTCCTCTTTTGCTGCTTCGACTGGTGATTTATACTCATTGCATCGAAAGAATCCCCAATCAATGCAGACTGAATCATAATCATTTCCATGACCATATGTATGACCATTGTGATTAAAAAAAGTTGGTACTCCGTCTGTTAAAACAATTACAACTTTAGGAACATCTGTTCTACCACCTTTATTTAATAATTGGTGTGCTTTTTCAATTCCAGATTGTAAATTGGTTCCTCCAGATGCTGATAGGTCATTCACATATGTTAGAGCAGTCTTTTTGTCTGTAGTCATTTGGTATGCATGTTTTACATCATCACCATATTCTACTAATCCTAATTTGACATTGCCTTTATCATCCATGATTTCATTAATAAAATCATGCGTTGTTTTAATTAATGAATCAATACGAGGAGTTCCCGTATAATCCCATTCTCCATTTGGCCCATAAGCCATGGATCCAGAGCCATCAACAACTAAGACAATATCAAGTTGTTTTGAAACAGTTCCTTCAACATAGGAATTAGCCTTTACGTCTAAGTCAACTTTTGCTAATCTACCATATTCTTGATTAGAACTATCCACTCCTTCATAGACTTTTGTTGCAGTTTTTGTCAGTTCAATCTTACCATCATTGGTTTGGGCAACAGCAAACCCTCCAACAATCATTATGGCAATCATACTAACAAAAGACACCAACAAAAATCGTCTTTTTTCAGTTTTTCCCATAACTGACCTTCCTTTCACAAATTTAATGAATATGATATCCACTAAATTTATTGTTTATGAAAAAAAAGAAGATAAGTTTATCTTCTTTTTACTTTTTCTGACTCTGTATTTTGAATATAGTTTAACATATCTGCGGTATTATCCTTTTCTACCACTTCATATTTTGTGAAAAGCCAATATGTATTGATAGCAGTACTAATACCTGAAATCAATTTTATCCAGAATGGTGAAAAAACAAGGAAAACGCCTGCAGAACCTACAGCTAAGACAAAGTTTCTAACCGCTTTTCTTTTACCATCATAATGTTTGGTAATTAACTCATCAGCATAAACAGATACTTTTCCATACTTTGTAGGAAGTACTTGTTTTGCTTTATCTGTAAAATCTAACGCTTTATCTAAAAGTACAGCTATTTTATTTCCTTCTACATATGTATCTTGATCTTGTTCCTTTACTTCGTCTGAAATTTCTTCTTCTTGATACTCAGGTTCAATCATATGATTCACATCTGTCTGTTCATATGCTTTTTCTAATTCTGCTTTTGAATCATGAAAGTGTTTTTTGGTTGGCTCTACACTTACTTCCTCTTGACTTACTCTTTTTAAATAATCATCTTGTGACACACTACTTTTAAATTGCATACTCTTCTCCCCCTTTAAAATATGGCTTATCCTAACATAAAAATGAAACCCTGTCAAATTTCTACATCTTTCACATATAATTTGGTAAGGAGGTTATTATGAAGAGATTAAAGTCCTATCTATTCCCTATCGTTTTATTATGTTCGATTATTATTGGATGTCTTTTAGGGGTTATTTTAGAAGAAAATGCTAATGTCTTAAAACCACTTGGAGAAATCTTTTTAAATTTAATGTATACCATTGTTGTTCCTCTAGTCTTCTTTACCATTAGTAGTAGTGTTGCAAATATGGTAGATATGCGAAGGTTGGGAAGGATTTTAAAATATGTTTTTCTTGTTTTCTTTGCTACAAGTGCTGTAGCTGCTGTACTAATGGTCATTGTCCTTCTCGTAATTGACCCAGTTGGAAATGGAAAAATTGCCATGGATGCCAGTGAAGTAGTTCAAAATGCAGACATAGGAAAACAAATTGTAGAAGCAATCACAGTGAGTGATTTTTCTCAAATTATGTCACGAGAACATATGCTGCCACTAATCATCTTCTCATGTCTATTTGGTATCGGTACTAGTATTATTGGTAAGCAAGGAGAATGTATTGCTAAAGGATTAGATGCATTATCTAAAATCATGATGAAAATTGTAACAATTATCATGTATTATGCCCCAATTGGATTAATGGCATACTTTGCTAGTTTAATTGGTGAATTTGGTCCAAATTTAATTGGTAGTTATGCGAAAAGTATGGTCATCTACTATGTATTATGTGTAGTCTACTTTATTGTCTTCTATACTTTATATGCATATTTAGCAGGTGGTAAAAAAGGAATCCGTCTTTTTTACAAACATCAATTTCCAATTACTATTACATCTCTGGCTACCCAAAGTTCTTTAGCAAGTCTTCCAACAAACTTAGAACAGACAGAGAAAATGAAAGTTCCAAAAGATATCCGTGAAGTAACCCTACCAATTGGTGCTACTATGCATATGGAAGGAAGCGCTATGGCAGCGATTTTAAAAATCGTATTCTTATTTAGTATTTTTGGAAAACCATTTAATGATATTTATACCATTGGAACAGCTATTTTAATTGCGGTATTAAGTGCTGTAGTAATGAGTGGAATTCCTGGGGGTGGACTGATTGGAGAAATGTTAATTGTCAGTCTATATGGATTCCCACCAGAAGCATTTGCCATTATCGCAACCATTGGATGGCTAGTAGATCCACCAGCAACTTGCTTAAATGTCACTGGTGATAGTGTAAGTGCAATGCTTACAACAAGACTAGTAGAAGGAAAAAATTGGATAAAAAAGAAACAGAAAAAAGTTCCTGTTTCTATGTAAAAGTAAGAATCTTCTTACTTTTTATTTTCTTATCTTTGTATTGTAATAAAGATAGATCACAAATCCCATGGCAACAATAATAACCGCTCCGATGATAATATTTTCCCAGTCAATTTCATTTGTTTTTTCCTCTACTAACTCTTTACTTTCATAAGACTTCTTTTCTTTCTCAGGAACTCCATTAATAACATCTGCCACTATATCAGGAGCTTCTTCTGTTTCATAATATTCTAATGCTCTTCTAATATCTGTCTCTCTTGATTCATCATAACCAGTAAATGACTTATCCCCTATTACTAAAAATGGAACCCCTTGACTAGAAGAATTTAATCTTTCTTTTACTTTTTCATGTAATTTTGCATTATCAGGATGTTCCCACACTTCATATTCAATGACATGCATGTATGGATAATCACTTTGAATTTTTTGTAAAAATTCTCTTTCAGCAGCACAAAAGGAACAAGTACTTCCAGAAAATAAATATACATTCACTGTGTCAGTTGCTTTTACATGATTGATTCCTAGAACACTACATAATACACATATCAATAAAATACCAAACTTCTTCATATTATCACCATTTTAATCTTTCTATTTCTTCTTTTAATACTTGAATGAACGTACAAATTTCTTCTTCTGTTGTCAAATGAGACAAACTAATTCTAATACTAGACATAGCACTTTCTTCATCATTTGTTACAGCTAATACCGCATCCGATTTCACCTCAGTTGCACAAGCACTTTTGGTTGACACATAAATCTCGTGAGTTTCTAAAGCATGTAGTAAGGTTTCAGGTTTAATCCCTTTGATGCTGATATTAACAATATGAGGAATTGATTTCTCTGTACTGTTAATTGTAACTGCTTCTATTTTTCGTAGAGAAGATAATAATTGTTGTTGTAAGCTCATTACTTTTTCGTAATGTTCAGGTTGCTTTTCTAAACTTAAGCGTAATGCTTTAGCAAGACTCGCACAAAGTGGTAATGGAGGCGTTCCACTACGATACTTAGTTGTACTTTTCCCTCCATGAATTAATGGTAATATATCGATTTCATCTCTTTTATAAAGTAAACCAATCCCTTTAATTCCATATATTTTATGGGCAGACATACTCATTAAATCAACATTTTCTAATGAAAAAGGTACTTTTCCAATATTTTGTGTCATATCTACATGAAAGAAACACTTTGGATATTGTTTTACAATTTTTCCTATCTCAGAAATAGGTTGTAGTATACCTAATTCACTCGATACACTGGCAATCGTAACTAAGATTGTATCATCACGCATCATTGTTTGTAAGGCATTTAAATCAACTGTACCATCGGATAATAATGGCACATAATCTATTTCAAATCCTAATGTTTTTAAATAATTTAGAGGTTCTAATATTGAAGAATGTTCTAATCTTGTTGTAATAATATGCTTTCCTCTATTTTGATACTTAAAACAAATCCCTTTCACTGCTGTATTATTAGATTCACTTGCACCGCTCGTGTATATAATTTCACTTGTCTTTACCCTTAATAAATCAGCTATCTGTTTTGTTGCCATATCCAAAAAATGTTTACTCTCTACCCCTAATTTATGAAGAGAATTTGGATTTCCCGGATATCTTTTACTAACTTTTACAAATGTATCTAACACTTCATCAGACACAGGAGTTGTTGCAGAATAATCAAAGTACATACTCTTCACCACAATTCTAATTTCTCTTCTCAATTATATCACATTTTTTTAAATTCTTAATTAAAACTTAGACCGATAGAGAAAATGTTTTGTATTAGCAACTTGAAAATACCCCTGATAACTTGTTTTAACAGCATCATAATTGGAGGCATGATGTTTTTTTAATCTTCTTAACTTCTTTTTAATTTTCTTTTTTGTTTGATTATTTAATAAAATTAACAACTTCTTATTTCGTAAGACAAACTTATAACCTAAGAAATTCAATCCTTTATCTAAATCATATATCTGAGTTTTTTTATTGAGTGATAACTTTAATAATTCTAATTCTTCTTTAATTTTAATGAGACATTCTTCTAAATATTTTTTATCATGGTGAAATAAAATAAAATCATCCATATAACGAACATAACACTTAATATGCAACTTCTCTTTAATATAATGATCTAGACTACTTAAATAGTAAATTGCAAGTATTTGACTTGTTTCATTACCAATCGGAAGCCCCTTCCCTTTTTCATATCTAGGTATTTTAGATAGTTCTTCTAATCGATGCGTATCTGGACACTTTTGTTCTCTTAATCGTTTCGTTTCTCTTGTTATTAACAATTCAATATATTGATTAACATATTCTTGATCAGTACTAGTAATAATATTTTCTAACAGACAAATCACATCAGAATCTTTTATATCACGTCGTAATTTCTGCAATAATATTTGGTGATCAATGTGATAAAAATATTTTTTAATATCACATTTTAAAGCATACACCTTTTCATGATTTTGTTTTATATAATGGATATATTTTTTTGTAAATTCTATTCCTGCTTTGGTTCCTTTCCCTGTCCTTGTAGCAACATTCATATCAATTAATTTTGGTGTTAAAGCAGGCAGCAAAAGATATTTACTAACTAAATGATTCACAATTTTATCTGGAATTGTCTCACTCATAATAATACGATATTTTGGAATAGAAATTAAGAATAATTGATAAGATTGATGTCGATAATCTTTATCTTCTAATTTTTTAAGTATTGTTATTAAATTACAACAAAAAGCTAGTTCAAATCGAACCAGCTTTTCTTTATGGCATGTATTTGAACGTATATTTTTATAAACATCAATCATTTTATCAATTGATAAAATATCTTTATAACATACTGCCATTATTTCATTCCTACAGATTTTAATTGATATTCTCCATTTTGTGTTTTATATGTATAAATCTGTAATGTCCCTTGATCTAACATCTCATTTAATTCTTCTTCATTATAATTTCCTATTTCTTTTCCATTTAAATCATATACTTTTTCATTTTCAATATATCCTGCTTTTACATTTAATGTCAGTGTCTCTTCATTATTACTATATCCATATAACTTTGATACATATTTCTTACTATCACATTCTACTTTTTCTCTTGTTAATTTGTCTCCACTTAATTGATATGCATATCCTTCATACACATAATGATCAAATGCTTCTGGAATATCTTCATTCTTTAATATCTTTTCAGCACTCTTCATATAATCATCTTTTGTCATTTCTTTTCCTAATACTTTATCTTTTTTCATTTGTCCAAAGATTAAATATAATAATACTTTATCATCTGTTTCACTGACTTTTGCATTATGACTTACAATATTTACTTCTGTACATGTTTCTCCATCTTGTTCTTTATATAGTTTTTCTATTGTATCATGTTTTACTGTTGTACTTTTTGTCTTTTCATCATGTTGTAAAAAGAAATAGGTTAACACAACTCCCAAACCTAAAATAAGAACAATCACGATAGCAATCACAATAGAACGTTTTTTATTCATCTACTTCTTTCTCCTTCTTTTTTAATCCATACACCATTTTCTTAATTTCAATCATAAATCGGCATACAACATTCAACTGATGTCGACTAAGAATTTTTTTATCATAAGAAACGCGTATATAAAAATCTAACATTGATAATTTAATCAGCACTTCTTTTAAATGTTTTTCTTTAATTCTCCATGTCTCATTAATATTATAAGCAAAAATAGATTCTATCAATTCATAGCAATTACTCTCTATATTATTTTTTAATACAACCTCTTTTTTTGGATAATTGATTAATAACTTATTAATATAATTAATTGTTTTATATGTGTTGTTTAGAATTTTGAAATTATAATTCACTTAAAAAACTCCTGATTTTTGAAAAATTTTCCATATCTTCTAGTAATTTTTCTTTCATTATATTTTCTAATTGATAACACATATTTTCTACGACTTGATTTTCATTTGCCTTTTTTAATATTTGAAAATATTGATTATTCTCAAATAATTTTTCATGATCTTCAAAGATGACATAACTTACTTCTTTTTGATTTAATATTTCTAGTACATGAGAAAGTGCGTTTTCTGGAAACCCCACTTTTCCATTTACTTTTTTATAGTGCAATAAATAGTTACAAATTATTGCATCATTATCATATACAACATAAAACTTACCACTCTTTATGAAAACAATCGTATCAAAATACTTTGCTTTCATCATTTCAAATATTTCGTATAATTTCATGTTTTCCTCCAAAATATGTGTGGCGAAGAGCATAAGCTCTTCCCACTAATATAGCAATAGTTACATAAATACCAAAGTAGTCATATAACGTCTATATCATCTTTTTAGGCAATGCCAAGGGATTAACCTTGTTTCCAATCTGACAATCGATTATTGCTAGTAGCAACTACTTCCTCTCATTATTAGCCGTAACCTCATAATATCTCGGTTCATTAGCAAATACTTACTAATTGTAGTAGGAAATTGGGCGGACGCCGTTACCATTCGTCACATTGTTCCAAGTGTTCAACTCACCGGAAGACGTCACGTAGAACTCGTTCGCATTCGCATTGTTGTTGAAGTTGGACGGCGACAACAGAAAACACCTATTATTTAGATTAATCCCATTACAATATCATTTATTTTTATTGGAAATTGGGCGGACGCCGTTACCATTCGTCACATTACCCCAATCATTCAACTCACCGGAAGACGTCACGTAGAACTCGTTCGCATTCGACCAATTGTTGTTGAAGTTGGACGGCGACAGCAGAACACCTATTATTTAGATTAATCCCGGGGGTCCAAAATGATGAGTCATTTTGGACCATTATCTCCCTTTTAGTTTTATTCAATTACATATGGATCTTGCATCGTTCCTGTTCCTGTGAACTTTAGATTCTCTGTGTTCAGATT
>CAJKWD010000023.1 GCA_905203475.1 uncultured Acholeplasmataceae bacterium | reverse complement strand
TATTGTATCAAAAAGCCGCACCAAGTGGTGCGGTTGAAATTTCAATTTAGGAAAACTCCTGGTCATTCAGGAGTTTTTATTTAGATTTATGGGTTAATTTTTCATAGTTAATTCTAGATAAAGTCTGCTGCAACTCTTCTATAGATATTGCTTGATATTGCAAGGTTTGTTCATTTGGTTTTACAGAAGTAAGCTCAATATGAATCTGATCCATTCGTTTAAAATCATTGATATATTTTAACAGCCAATTCACTTGATATATGGTTAATGAATCTAAATCTTCAGGCATGTATAAAATACCGTTGGAATTCGCAATTAAATATGGATGAATCTGATATTCGTTTTGTGAAATCAAAGAATGGTTTAAAAATAAAACGGCACCCTTCCTCATTAAAAAATATTCATATTTTGATTGATTATCCTGAAATTCAGAAACAAGTAATGAATATTCATCAGGATACATATTTTTAATTGCTTTTTTTATTCCATCACGGTGATATTCTTCACTTAGAAAAACAGGATTCTCTAATTCTTGAAATAATATAAAACCTCGTTCTGGAATTAATACTGGAGCAGTATAAGCTTCTTGTGGTTGATTCTTTTTTAATAATTCTTGTTTCCAAGCTTGTAATTTTTCTTTTAAATTCATATTATGACTCCTTATAAATACGTGGTACTCTCTTACTAATACTACATAGTACTTCATGTGGTACTGTATGAAGATATGAGGAAATTTCATTGATGTGATCAACGTCTTTTATGACAACGACTTCATCGTGTTCGTGAACCAAGTCATCAACGCGAACAAACAACATATCCATACAAATATTACCCACAATTGGATATTTCTGATTGTGAATATAAACATAACGACCACTGTTTGCTCTCACAATACCATCGGCATAACCAATAGCAACAACGGCAATTTTTTCTCCATCTTCAGTTGCTTGATAAACTCCATCATAGCCAACAGTATCTCCTTTTTTTAAGGTTTGAATTTGTAATATTTCACTTGTCACCATAAACGTAGATGCTAGAGAGACATTTGGATCTTGCGAAAATCCATACATCATAATTCCAAAACGGCAACCATTTACATAAGAAAGTTTTGAGTAAAGTGCCGTCGCATCACTCGCTGTTATATGAACAATCGGAATTTCTTTTAAAGAAATATCCTTTGTAAGATTTTCAAACATGGTAAATTGTTTCTTTGTTGTTTCCTCATTTAAAGCATTAAATATATGGGTATAAATTCCTTCTACCTGGATTCTTGAATCATGTTTCAGTGATTGATAACATCTATTTAATTCATCGCTATCAGAAAAGCCTAAACGATTCATTCCTGTATTTAATTTTATATGGACTTTTAATTGTGAAAATGTCTGTTTTAATAAAGCATCTACATCAGCTAAATCATCAATCGTTAATGTAATATAATTTTGAGCTGCAATTGGAATAAATTCTGCTGCAATTGGTTCGAGACATAAAATAGAAATTTCAGAAAAATGATTTCTAACTTCTAAAGCTTCATCTAAAGAGGATACTGCCAAGTAATTACATCCCCCATCGATAATTGCTTGAATTGGTTTTTCTCCATAATGTCCATAACTATCCGCTTTAACAACACCAAAATAATATTGATAAAATGGATATGCTTGTTTCATCTTTCTAACATTCTCACGAATATTTTTTAGATTAACCGTTACTTTTGTCTTTCGATACATATTATCGCCTCTTCTACATTATATCACGAACAAAATAAAAGAAGAACAAAACTGATACCAATTTGTTCTTCGCAATCATTTGCCTATTTACTCTCATTTACATATACATGAAGTTCTGGTACTCTTTTTAGTGCAATCGCATAAATCTCTTTTCTATTTCTTGTCTGTTCACTTAAACTACAAAATAAATATGGGTCTTCAGTCTGTAGTATATGTTTTAAAGTATCCAATCTTACTTTCATTACTTCAGGATCCTCGATCACATTCTTAGGAATCTCTAATTTTTCTTTCACATCCATTGGTACTTCTATATAAGAAGATGCTTCTAAACGTAGTGTAATATAACGAGCATTTACAAAGTTCTGGTTCATGATTTCTAACAATAATGGAACATCAATTTGAGAAACATCCACATATTCAATCGTCCATATATTCAAATTGCATAATTCTTTGATATGTTCTTTTTCTTTTAACCATTCCTTTGGAAAATAAACAATCATATGAGGAAATTCTTTCACATATTTTAATAATAAATCGGTATCGTGAATCACCTGATCTTTTGGTAATATATCCTCTTTTGTCAACAGTTCTAAATTTTGAATTAATTTTAACCAAGCTTGGTTTTGACATGTTGTCCAATCATGTTCTTTAAAAAAATCATAATCAATACTTAACACTTTTCTCAATGTTTCACGATCAAGGTTTAAATCTAAATTTTCTATTTCGTTAAAAAAATGATGATATGCTTGTTCTTGATCTTCATACATGCCCCACTCTAATGTTTCTTTACAATCGTAAATAGCAAGTGCCAATTTAATCAATGTCTTGTCCATAACTTCACCTTCTTGGTATCATTATAACACAAAAAAAGAATAGTATATACTATTCTGAAATACTTTGGTAACCCGTATGGGTTTCGAACCCATGAATACCACCTTGAGAGGGTGGCGTGTTAAACCACTTCACCAACGGGTCATATCAAATCAACAATATTAGTTTAACATAGTTCTAACATTTCCGCAAGATAAAATAAAAAGAATGTTTAAAAAAACATTCTATAATTTCTTAGGCTCATAATCAGGGTATGTTTTTAATATTTCTTCAAATGTTTGTGATGGAATGTGATCTTCTTTTAAATATCTTAACATATCATAATAGTCATAGAGAACTGTATGATTTTCCATATTTCTTGCTGCTTCATTACGTCCCATTCCATAGTGCAATTTCATTACATAATCATCTTGATAAGTTAAATCTAATTGATAATAATCTCCAAATTCATCTAATATTTCAGAATAAGGACTATTCATACCATGAATTTGATCAAAATAACCAATCATATAAGCTTGACGACCTGCTTGATTAATTAAAGTAGTTCTATCTTGTTCCATACTATCACTTCCTCAAAGTACTGATATACTATCATATTTTTTTATAATTGTCCAATCGAGTTAAAATCTTTGTTTTCGTTAAAATTTGTAATAATTCATAAATATCCGGAGTTTCTAAACTGCAGAATAGAAAAACGCGTATCATTTCACAAAAATCACCAACATGTCCTTTATACTTTCCTGGATTCTGCAAATATTCTTTTACTGTTCTCGCATAGCAATGTTTTTCAATATATTCTTTTAATTTCTCATACCATACATCTTTTGTATCCTGTTCATCATATATTTCTTTAAAATAACGAGTTACAAGATCAATATCATATTCTTCTTTCAATGGTGCTCTTGGCATATCTGTATCGTTATAATAATAAGTATCATACATATACCAAGTATATTTTTTAATATCCTGATAAGTGGCAAAATCTTTACGCGGCTTTTTTCCGGTTCTTTCGACATTTAAAATACGAATTGTATAATCAGGATCAGAGATTAAGGCTTGGTAAAATAATGAATCCTTATTTTGATAAAATGGAAGTATTTCTCGATACAATTCTTCTGCGGTTAAGCGACTAAAATAAGTTTTGGATAAAAACAATAATTTTGTTAAATCGAATAAACTTCCTCCTACACTCATTTTCTTCCAAGTAAATTTAAAATCTGATATATTGGCATTTTTATTACTTAAATAATAATCTTCAAAAGAAGTATTTAATAGGGTTGCTAAATAGATTTTAATAGCATTTGTAGGAATTCCTTCTTCTTGATAAAATGTCATTGAACATTCTTTATCATATCTCTTAGAGAGTTTACGAACATGTTCTTCTACCTTTTTCGTAAGAGGCGCGATATGAGCATATTTAGGTGGTTTCATTCCTAATAAACGAAATAATTGTAAATGAACAGGAACACTAGATAACCACTCATCCCCTCTTACAACATGAGTTGTTCCCATCAAATAATCATCTACTACATGGGCAAAATGATAAGTTGGAAGTCCATCCTGCTTTAATAAAACAATATCCATATCATTAGATGGTAATAAAATTTTACCTTTAATACAATCTTTAAATTCAAACTTATCTTCAAAATTACCATTCGCTTTTAAACGAATCACATAGCTATCTTTATTTTCTAAATGTTTTTTAATATCATCATATGATAAATTTCTTCCTTTTGCGTATTTTCCATAATAACCAATTCTCTGTTTTTCTTTTTCTTGTAACTTACGTAATTGTTCTAACTCTTCCTTTGATTCAAAAGCAGGATATGCATATCCTTTTAATATCAAATCATAAACAAAAGCCTCATATATTTCTTTTCTTTTTGATTGAATATACGGTCCATACTTTCCGCCAATGGTTGGTCCTTCATCAAATATAATATCTTCTTTTTTTAGATCGGAAATAATCCTTTCAATCCCATTTTCCACTTCTCTTTTCTGATCAGTATCTTCAATTCGAAGATAGAATATTCCCTTACTTTGATGTGCAAATACGGAAGAAACAAAACTTGCGTATAAACTTCCCATATGAATAAATCCTGTAGGACTCGGTGCAAAACGAGTTACCATAGCTGTTTCATCTAATTCTCTTTTGGGATACATTTCTTCATAATAAGATCTTGTATGCTTTAAATGAGGAAATAATAAGGTTGCTAATTTTTGATTATCCATAACGTTCTCCTTTATAAAAAAAGCAACATAAATGTTGCGAATCTCTTATTGGCTGCCCCAGTTAGATTCGAACTAACGAAATGTCGGAGTCAGAGTCCGATGCCTTACCGCTTGGCTATGGGGCAATCACAATTACATTATATCACGATTTGATAATTCAGGAAAGAAAATATTCAAAAATATAAACAATATGTTATAATAGAAATATGCAGGAGTGGTGGAATTGGTAGACACGCAGGCTTGAGGGGCTTGTGGATTTTATCCGTGTGGGTTCAAGTCCCATCTTCTGCACCAAAATAATGATTTAAATTCTGATTTGTTTTTAATAATAAATAAAAACTACTTTCAAAATGAAAGTAGTTTTTTTCATATAACCAAAGTATTTTTTAGATAACTCCCCTTTTTATAAATGATATACTTTAGCTTCTTCTTGATAATATTCTTGTTCCATTTCTTGACAAAGGTCGATTAATTCATGACGTAATTGCTGATATTGTTCTTTTAATTGATAGTTTACACTATCTTCATAATGATGTTGTTCTTCCTTGCTTTGGAATTCTTTTTTCTCATTTCTAAAGTCTAATGAATACAAGTTTAGATTTCTTTTTTCTTTTGCTAAACGCTTTTGTAATTCCATATTCACTTGATCTAAAATAGAATATTCATCAAGACATTTTTTTTGTAATTTTTGATAATGGTTTCCTGCAGTAATTCCTCCAGCAAATAAAGTAAGCCAACTCAATAGAGCAGCATTAGAAACAAGTGGTGTTAATGGTGCAAAACCAATGACTAGTATAAAGAAAAGTAATGTTGATAGGATTGCAATCAAACGTCCAATCCACTTTTTCTTTCCAAGTAATGTTTCATCATTTGCACATTCATGTTGTAGCATTTCATTCTTATTTATAAAATTTTGATAATGTTCTATTTTATTTTGTGATTTTATATAGTTTACATTATTCTCTGTTAATGACATAGAGTCTACTTTTGCATCTTTAGAAATTGTATACATTTTATTGCCTTGAATATTAATTTTATCAATCATAATATCCCCCTTTTCTCGTTAGTGAGGTATATCTTACCACAAAAAAAAGGGAAATGCAAATTTACCCTTTTAACGCCTTTAGCATCTTTTTCCACAATCCTTCAGACGAATAATTTAAAATTCCAACTTTATAAATACGAAGTCCATATCGAATTAATAAGAAATTTGTAACAATAACGAGGAGAATTGCGACAACAACTTCTAATATACCAAATTGACCAATCACTAATAAAGATGGAGCTAAAATAGCTGAAATAAATGGAATAAAGCCTAGTATTTTAATAAAGATAGAACCTCCAAAGACATTGGCCAATATTGCTAGATAATATCCAACTAAAGAGATGATCATAATTGGTGTCTGTAATTGTTGGAAATCTTCTATATTCGTTGTCATACTTGCTAAAATACCAGCTAATAATGAATATGCGATAAATGTAACAATCATTAAGATTAAAGTAAGTGGTACAATATAAACTAATTTATCTAAGACACCAGATACTTTTAAAGCATCAATAATACCAGTAAAACTACTTCCCATACCACCAAGAGGATTTCCTCCACCAAGTAATAAACGCAATACGACACCTACAATCGCATACATAACAAGCAATACTCCTTGGATTAATATGAAAGCATTACCAGCAATCATTTTAGAAAAGAAATGCTGTTTTGGTGAAACATTAGAAATAATAATTTCCATTCCCCTCGTTGTTTTCTCATCATTTACTTCAGCACCAATCATCTGTACTAAAAATAAAGTTAACATGAAAAATGGTAAAATCACAACTGGAAAGACAGTAGACATAATAATAGATGTCCCCTCTGCTTGTGGGGTTTTATCCTTTGTTAATATCACTCTTTCAATTTCAGCTTGACTATATATTTTTTCTAAAGTAGATACTGGAATATTAGAATTAGCAATTGCTACAGCCATTTTTGTACTATTTACAGCTTGATTCATAACTTGCGAATCAGTAGTACCTAAATAATCTTTAGAAATCAAGGTTGTTTTGACAATTTGTTCAGGATCACTTTCAAAAATAATTACATAATTATGTTTATCTTTTTTTGCTAATTTTTTAGCTTCTGCTTCACTTTTTGTAAATTTTTTGACAATATAATCAGATTCTTCTTGTTTTTTTGGTTGTTCTTTTTGTAATGCTGTTTGTTGATCTTCTGTTTGTAAGGTTGTGTTTGTCACTTCTAATTGTTGTTTAAAAATATCATAAGTTCCCATTCCTGTTTTATCAATGACATAAATAGTCTCTTTTTGGTTAAAATCACCACCAAAAGCTTCTATAATATGATCGATATTAAAAGCACAGGCAATGGCTACAAATAATAAAATATTAGCCCATAAAAACCATTTTGTTTTTACTTTACGTTTTAGACTCATACCAACTAAGAACCAGAACTTATTCGGTTTCTTTTCATTATTTGTCATATTCTTCACCTACTTTCGCTACGAATATTTCATTCAATGATGGTTCTTCTACTACAAACTTCGTAACATGTTTGGCATGTTTTGCAACCACTTGAAATACCTTATCAATTACTTCATTATCACGAATCTTTACTTCATATTCATCTGGTCTAATATCTACAGAAATAACACCATCTACATCTTTTAATTTTTCTGGTTCTATCTCTGCACGAATAAAAATATTCTTCTTGCGATATTGTTCTTTAATATCGTGTAAATATCCCTCTATGACAGGTTTACCATGTAACATAATGACTAATTTTTTACAAAATAGTTCCACATGTTCCATACGATGTGATGAGAAAATAATCATACTTCCTGATTCACTCATACGTTTAATTTCATTTTTAAATAATTCAACATTAAATGGATCTAAACCACTAAATGGTTCATCTAAAATTAATAACCTAGGTTCATTAATAATTGCAGTAATAAATTGAACCTTTTGTTGGTTTCCCTTTGATAATTGTTTAATTGGTTTATCAATATATTCAGGAATTTCAAAACGTTTTAACAGTTCTGTTAAACGACTTATAATTTTTTCTTGGTTCATTCCCTTTAATGTTCCATAATAGATACATTGTTCTCTTACTGTTAATTTTGTAAGTAGACTTCTCTCTTCTGTTAAAAATCCAATTTGATCAGTAACAGAATAGTCAATTGGTTTTCCATCCAATGTAATTTTACCTTCACTGGGTTCTAAAAGTCCCATAATCATACGAAATGTTGTCGTTTTTCCAGCCCCATTGACACCTAATAAACCAAATATTTCACCTGGTTTTACTTCAAATGATAGATGATCAACTGCTAGAAAATCTCCATAGTATTTTGTAATACCATCTACTTTAAGCATGTCCTCACTCCTATTCATATAGATACATTATACTAAATTATGAAACATTTGAAAAGAAAAAAAGACTTTACTAATGTAAAAGTCTTAATATATCATTGAATGTAATTACTACCATTAAAATCATTAAGAATACAAAGCCAATCGCATGGACAGTATTTTCAATTCTCGGTTTCACAGGACTTCCTTTTATCTTCTCTATAATTAAGAATAATAATCTTCCTCCATCAAATGCTGGAATTGGTAGTAAATTAATAAATCCAACATTTAAACTTAAAAATCCTACTAAATAAACAAGATTTAAGAAACCAGCTTTCGCCGTTTGATCTACAACACTATAAATTCCAACCGGACCAGCTAGTGACGATAAACTTAATTTACCAATTAATAAATACCAAATAATTAAAATCATTTGATGAATTAAACTAAACATTTTAGTAAATCCATATTGAACTGCCATCCAAACATTGTGTACTAAATGATTTTTTAAACTAAAGCCATATTGATAAGTTACTTGCCCATCTGTTTTCACTTTCTTTGGTGTAATTTGAATTGCTTGTTCTTTTCCATCACGTTCTATGGTAACATTCATTTTATCTTTACCATTCACTTGTACTAATAACATCAAGTGATCACTAGATACAATTTTTTTATCATTAATTTTTAAAATAATATCTCCTTTTTGTAAACCTGCTTTATATGCAGCACTATTTTTAGTAACTTCAGCAACAGTTGTTGTCTCTGTTGGAACACCATTTACAAGTCCAACAATAAAGAAAATAACAACAGCAAGTAAAAAGTTAAACATAATTCCGGCAATGACAGTTAAAAAACGTTGATACCATTTTTTATGAATCATTTGTTTTTCTTTTGGAATATCATCATCTTCCTCAATCTCTTCTCCTGCCATTTGAACATATCCACCAATTGGAAGAAGGCGAATAGAATATTCTGTTTCATCATTTTTACGATGAAACTTTAATAATTGAGGCCCCATACCAATCGAAAATTCATATACATAAATCCCTGCTTTTTTCGCAAAAATAAAGTGTCCAAATTCATGAATTAATACAACAATTCCAAGAATCAAGATGAAATAAATCAATGTCATAACGTTTCTTCCTCCTTATAATAAATTCATGAAAAACATAAAACCTAAGACAACAAATATAATACTATCTAAACGATCTAATATACCTCCATGTCCAGGCATAATCTGTGAGAAATCTTTTTTACCAAAATATCTCTTAATACTTGAGAATACTAAATCTCCAAACTGTCCTAAGATAGATAAGAAAACAGTTGTTAAAATAATTCCTACCATTGATACACTAGGATTAATAACTGTCACATAGTAGCAAACACCTACGATTGTTCCCATAACTGTTCCACCAATACTACCTTCCCAAGTCTTCTTTGGACTTACTTCTGGTAGTAATTTATGTCTTCCAATTAACATTCCTGTAATATAAGCATATGTATCTGTAATAATTGTAATGAGTAATAAATAAACAACAAATGTAAGTCCAGCATTACGAAGTAATGTAAATAAACTAAATGATGTTCCTAAGAAGAAAATCCCTCCAATTAGATAAAATGCATCATTTATACTGTAAAACTTACGATCATGGTATACAATAACTGGT
Organism: uncultured Acholeplasmataceae bacterium; assembly: GCA_905203475.1. Taxonomy (GTDB): domain Bacteria; phylum Bacillota_I; class Bacilli_A; order RF39; family UBA660; genus UMGS2016. The sequence continues at coordinate 7,527 of CAJKWD010000023.1, read as the reverse complement.
AATAAGCACCCTAATATCAAAGCACTTACAACTTTATAATCAATTGCAAACACATTCTCATTATTACTTAAATTAAATAATACAAACAATACAATTAAAAGATATGATATGAATTTCATAAACTCTGGAATCTTTTTCTTTGTCTCTTTAATATCCATAAACTCTTTGAGTGCTAAAATAGCTAAAATACAAACAGCAATATCAAAAATCCATCCCCCACTTAATAAAATTGGAATAAATATAGCAAGTGCAACAATCGCACTCATTAATCTTACTTTCATTTCTGATCTCCTCCAAATCTACGGTTTCTCTTTAAATATTCATCAATGGCTTGGTCATATTCTTCTTCATCAAATGCTGGAAAATAAGTATCTGTAAAGTACAATTCCGCATAACTTGCTTGATATAACATGAAATTAGATAATCTTTTTTCTCCACTCGTACGAATTAATAAATCGATAGGTGGTAAATCTTGATAAAAATAATGAGCAAATAACTCTGGAGTTAAATTATCTATATCAGCATGTTCTTTGACAATTTTCTTGACAGCATCGACAATTTCGTATTGACCACCATAATTTAAGCAAACATTGAAAATACCACCTGTATTATCCTTTGTTTCCTCTTCCAAGGTTCGAATCGTTTGTAATACATCTGGACGAAGTGAAGCCTCTCTTCCTGAAAAAACAACCCTAATATTTTTATCTTGATAATATTTCTTTTCAAAACGAAATTTATTGACAAATAAATCCATCAAATAATTTACTTCTTCTATACTACGATTAAAATTCTCTGTTGAAAAAGCAAATACACTCAGTACTTCTGTACCTTGATTTAAAATATAAGTACTCAGTCGTTTAATATTATCAAAACCAGCTTTATGACCTTGTAATCCTGTAAGGCCTCTTTCTTTAGCCCATCTACGATTACCATCTAAAATAATCGCCACATGTTTTGGATATTCTTTTTTTATTTCCATATCTTCACTACTCCAATACTAATATTATAATCGATTTCAATTACTTTTACAATTCTTTTAAAAAAAGTTTATATAACTAGACATAAAAGAGACAAAAAAAGAGAACTAGTTGTTCTCCTTTAATACATCAATTGCTTTACGCATTTTCATATCGTATTTTACCATTTCAATTCCACCAAATTCTTTTTTGAAGTCTTCTACTTTCATTTGATATTTCTTAGCTAAATCTTCTGCTTCTTTTTCAGCTTCTTCATCTGATACTTCGATATTTTCAGCTTTGGCAATCTCTTCTAGAGCAAAACGCGCTAAAATACGTTTATTTGCTTCTTCCTTCATTTGCTCTCTTAATGCTGCTTCATCAGAATTTGTAAATTGATAGAATTGTTGTAATGTAAGTCCTTGCATTTTTAAGTTTTCTTCATATTGTCTTAAAATACGACTTACTTCTTCTTCCGTCATAACTTCTGGAATTTCTACTTTTAATCCTTCACATACTTTATCTAATAAATCATCGATAAATTTATTTTCACTATCTACTTCTTTACGAGCTAAAATATGTGTCTTAATTTCTTCTTTTAATGATTCTAGAGAGTCTACACCTTCCATTCCTAAATCTTCAAAGAACTCTTTTCCAATTTCTGGAATTACAGTGGTTTTAACATCATTTACTTTTACTTTAAATGTCGCTTTCTTTCCTTTTAATTCTTCACTGTGATAATCTTTTGGGAAAGTAACTTCGATTTCTTTTTCTTCTCCTGTTTTCATTCCAATTAATTGTTCTTCAAATCCAGGAATAAATGTATGGCTTCCAATTTTTAAACTATAGTTTTCACCTTTTCCACCATCAAATGCTTTTCCATCTCTAAATCCTTCAAAATCAATAATAGCAGTATCTCCATCTTCTACAGTACCATTTTCTTTTGGCATAACTTCTGCATAACGACTTCTCATTTGTTCGATTGTCGCATTGATTTCATCTTCAGTTGCTTCTACTTTTTCTTTCTTTACTTTTAATCCTTTATACTTTCCTAATTTTACTTCTGGTCTTGTTGTTAAAATAAAATTAAAAACAACTTTCTTATCATCAATAGATTTTAAAGTAATATCAGGTTGAGCAACTAATTCTTCGTCTTTATGTTCTTCTAACATTTTAGAATAAGCATCAGGAAGTACAATATCAGCTGCATCTAAATATAATGATTCTTTTCCATACTTCTTTAAGAAGATTTCTTTAGGAGCTTTTCCTTTACGGAATCCATCTATTTTGACATTTTTTACAGCTTTTTGAAATGCTTTATCTAATGCTTCTTCCCAATCTTTTCCTTTTACTTCAATTGTAAATTCTTTTTTCATTCTTTAACACCTTTCCTTACAACCAATAGTATAACGAATATTCTCGTTATTTTCAAGTAAATACAAGAAAATAAAAGTCTTTTCTGACTTTTATTCTAGCAAATTTCTAAAATCTTAACTGGATAACTTCCAGCTGGACTTACAACATCTACAATGTCGTTTACTTTATGATTTAAAATTGCTTGAGCAATTGGACTTTCATTAGAAATTTTTCCTGCAAAAGGATCTACTTCTTTACTTCCTACAATGGTATATTCTTCTTCTTCATCGTCATCTACATAGCAAATTTTTACAGTAGAACCAATTCCAATTGTATCTTTGTTTGTATTTTTAACAATCGTTGCTTTTTCCAACATCATTTCTAATTCAGCAATTTTACCTTCTACTTGTGCTTGTTCTTGACGAGCTGCATCATATTCAGCATTTTCACTCAAATCTCCTAATGCACGAGCTTCTTTTAAAGCTTGAATCACTTCAGGACGCTTTACAAGCTTTAATTCATCCAATTGTTTTTTTATATCTTCATAACCTTTCTCAGTTAAATAAATCTCTTTTGTATTTGTTTCCATACTTTCACCTCTGATCTTCTTTCTTTCTATGAAATCTACAAAATAATACTACGAAATAAACATTTTGTCAATCTCTTTTTTTCATTCTCATTAAATCATTGACATGTAATGGTTGCTCTGTTTTTATCCAAACAATTTGTCGTGGATGATTAACTATTTCTATCGGATTAGCCTCTTCATCATATATATGAGAAAGTTTTAAAATGTTGACAAAATGATTTGGTCCAAACACTTCGACAACATCCCCTACTTTAAAATAATTACGTTGTTCTATTTTTGCCAAATGTTTTTTTTCATCGTAATCAAGCACAATTCCTAAAAAATCCTGATTAGAAAATTCTAACCTACCATTATAATATTGACAATCTTTCCCATAATATCCATCAAAAAACTGAACAGTACTCTCACGATTCGCAACCGCATCTAATATCTTTTTCGCATCTTTGATCATTTCACTCGTGAGGGTCTTATCGTAGTAAGCATCAATCACATTACGATAAGTACTTACAACGGTTGCGATATAATAAATAGATCGCATTCTTCCCTCAATTTTAAAGGAATCAATTCCCAGTTCGATCATTTCTGGAATTTTTGTAATCATGGAAAGATCTTTGGTACAAAAAGTAAATGGTTTCTCTCCTTGTTGTAGTTTGTTATCTTCTAATAAATCAAAATCCCATCGACAAATTTGGCTACAACCACCACGATTAGAATCGCGGGCAGTTAAATAATTTGATAATACACAACGCCCACTAAATGAAGCACACATTGCTCCATGAATAAACGTTTCTATTTCGATATCGACATGTTTTTTAATATCTTCAATATCTGCTTTGGTTGCTTCACGCGCTAATACGACACGACTAGCACCTAATTTTTTTAAATATTTCACACCAAGATAATTTAAAGTCGATTGTTGTGTTGAAACGTGTAATTCTAATGAAGTATGTTCTTTGGCGTATTGTATAATAGCTGGATCACTAATGATTAAAGCATCTACTTTAATTTCTTCTAATTCTTTTAAATAACGATCCAAGTTTTCAACTTCTTGATTATGCATGACAATATTAACAGTAACATATATTTTTTTCTGGTGTTGATGGGCAAATATGACACCTTCCTTTAATTCTTCTATTGTAAAATTAGTGGCATTGGCACGAAGTCCAAAACCAGGTCCTCCAACATATACTGCATCAGCGCCATATAATATTGCCCATTTTAGGCTTTCTAAAGAGCCTGCTGGTGCTAGTAACTCTACTCTTTTATCCATTTTTCTTCACCCTGTATATTGTCTCTTTATATAAAAATCCGAGATCATATTTCCCTTCTAATAATTGATCGATTTTATCAATCCACTTTTTTTCACCACTGTTTAAATATTGCTCATAACGCTTTAATATTTCTATAAATAAATCATGATCGAATAATTGTTCTTGAAACATTAAATAATCCATTCCCTGTTCTTCTAATAATTTCGATTCTCTTACTGCATTCAACGGTACAGAAGTATAAACAGTTGTTCCAAACTGATGATCGATAATAGGATATGTTTTACTTTCTTTTTCAATTTTATAATGACCATGATGATCCTGAAGATGAAATGTTTCTAAATAATTTTTTACAAGATGTCTTTTACTTTCAAACATCGGATAATAGCCAAAGATGGGAGCAATACAAAACATGTTTGTATTTTGTTTCATTTCAGTAATTTCTTTTAACGTTAAATTAGTAGAAAGGGCAATTCCCTGTACCCCCTGTTTCTCATAAAAATTTGCACTAAAATAGTTCGTAGTCATATGTTCCTGATCCCATACTAAAGCAATATTTGAATACTTTTCTCGAACAAGCTCTAAAACAGCCAAATCATAGAAAAATACACCAGTAACTGGTAATGATACAATCTCTCTAAGTGTCTGATCTAACTTTTTTAAATCATTGCGATCATAATTTTTATTACATGATAAAAAAACTTGTTTTCCCTGCTCATTTAATGAATCAATCACTGGTTTTAATTCTTCCAATGAATATGTATGTTCAAAATGAACGGATAAATCTTTTATTCCAAATAAGAAAGCATCAGCAAAAAAAAGTTCATCTTGAATTGCTTGAATACTACTTGGAATCACTAATTTTTTCATAATATCACCAACTTTCTTATTATACCAAATTTCAAAAAAAAGAGAAGTAAATCTCTCTTATGTAAACCAATTACTTAGTCAAACTCTTTTGCACTTCTGTATCTATCATATCTTGACTCATATTTTGTTCGTTTAACGCTTCTAAAAGAGAAAGATATTCATCACAATATGGCTTTAATATATCATTTGCAACTAAAGAACAATGAAGTTTCTGATTTATATTTAAATCAACAATAGTCATTTCTTGTGGGCTTGTCTGAAATACTAAATAAGGTACAACAATATTTTGATATACAGAAGAAACATAAACAGGACTACCACTAACAATTCCTTGCTCACGAAAACGGTCTGCGCCTACTTTCCCTTTATTGTAAATATCTAATGCATAAGAAATATCATAATCAGATAAACCTAAAGCGCCATTTAAAGACATAATACCTAATCTAACATTCGTATCAAAGTCATTTAATAAATCTTCACATAAAGGAATCGAATCCACTTGATTTGTTTCATAGTTATAACCAGTACGTGGGGGTTTAGACGCAATTTCTTCAGCACTTGCATTCACACTATAGAAATTAGCCCTTTCTTGCTGTGTAATTCCAACAGCAAACAAATATTTTCCATTGGCATCATAAGTACCAATATGATTGTAGTGATCCAAATTGGATTCTACTTTTTCTAAAGCAAATAATAAATGAGGATCCATTCCATAAGTATTACAAAGTTGTAATTGTCTTTGTCCTTCATCAGTATTTAAATAATTGTAATAGTCGTCCATTGTCCAATTGGTTCCCATATTACTTGGGAGTGGTGTATTTTGATATTTTAATTGACATAACATACGAATAATATCTGTACTAATTTGTTTGGAATCAGATAGACTTGACATATTTTGATAAATATAAGATAGTGCTTCATTTTCATCTATATTTAAAGTAGTTGCGGTATTTTTCACATAAGTTTCTAATTCACTATCTGTATCATCTAAAAAATCATGAAAACGATTTAATAATTCACTTTGTTTAAGTGTAGTTTCAGAGACATCACTATCGACATGATCCTGACTAGCTTTAACCATTGTTAAACCAGTAATACTACTTGCACATAATAGTGCCCATAATATTTTTAATTGTAAATACTTCCTCTTCATAACAAATTCCCCCTTTAAACCTGCGAAATAGAATATCACTTTTTATTTTATTTGTCAAAAAAAGGAATCGTCAAATTCCTTTCTATTGAATTACATAAGGATCTTGCATCGTTCCTGTTCCTTTCAATTTAATATCAGCACTTAAATGGAGAACAGGATGAACAGAATTATTATCAGATGCTGAAGTCATACTAGAAACCGAAGTAGAAACTGCAAAACGATGCATATTAACTGCATTATCAGTTGCACACGGTGAAAGTAACCACCAAGGGCCTTCCAACGTATATGATAATAAATAACTATTAGTCATACAAGTACCAGAATTATTCTTAAATTTATTTTCTGTTCCACATAATTCTTCATCCCTAAGTGATAATAATAAATCACTTGATGATAATAGTGCAACTTTTCCATTCCATAAATATTTGTTTTCTTCTGCCACCAATTCGCTCGGATCAACATCACCATCATCACTCATACTTGCATCCGTATATGTTGCTCCGACTCCCCAATCATGAGTAACTATATATTCTTTGTTTGTTATAATACTAGCTAAATATTCTCCATTTAAATATTGATTCAAAGAAGCATCCAAAAGTACAGTGCCAGTTAATGTAGTATTTGTAAATTCTGTGGGACTTCCTACTAAATTTTTATTTGCTGCCCAAGCATTACATCCAAAACCCCTACCATTGTCAATTTCACAATAAGTTCCTCCTGCACCATTACTTTGAACATCTCTATACCCTTCTTGATCAAATGGTCTAGACGGCAAAGGTTCATCTTTAAAAATTTTATATGTTCCATCTGATTCTTTCGCAACAATTCTCCATAGTTCATTATTAAACTGAATGTAGTTATTAGGGGTTGTACCTTTATATACATATCTTCCTTCTCTTGTACTATCTACATAGAGTCCATCACCACTCGTTACTACATCATCAGTTATATCAACAGTTTGATCTTTTTTTGTTAGACTCATATTCAAATTAAGTGTCTCTTGTAAATAACTATACCCTATCCCCATACATGAAAAAACACAGATAGTTGCTACTAATACATATCTTGTATAATTTTTTCTTCTTCTTATTTTTCTCATGAAAACACCTCCTCTAATACACACAAAAAGTTGTTTCCACTATGAAAACAACTTTTATGAATTTTATAATGACATAAATTATGAAGGAGACATAAAAAACATAAGGTATTATTACTTAAATACCCCCCCCCATGGTAACTTTTGGCTAACAACTTTTTTCATCATACATTACACCTCTTCAAGTCTTCTACAGTAAAATATTTATCTAACTTCCCGTTTTCTTTTGTACGTGAACT
>CAJKWD010000022.1 GCA_905203475.1 uncultured Acholeplasmataceae bacterium | reverse complement strand
TTGCTACCAAAAATATTTAGGAGAACAATATATCTTAGAATTAGAAAAACAAGTAGAATATATTAAATTTTGCGCAAAACAAAGAGAACAAGAACTTTATCAGATTAAATGGATGGAACAAATGGAACAAGATTTAAAAAGAGCACGATAATAGTTGCATATTCTTCTTATTTATGTTATAATCTTTAACGTCTTGTGATCCGCTGATAAATGATTATGATCACTGTAAAAGAAAAGGAGTGTGACATTGTGAATATTGTTGATAAGATTACTCAAAGTCAAATCCGTAAAGATATTCCAGAAATTCGTACTGGATATAATGTAAGAGTCGGAGTTGAAATTAAAGAGGGAAACAAAACAAGAATTCAAAACTTTGATGGTTTAGTTGTCGCTGTACAAGGTGGAGGAATTTCTAAGAACATTATCGTTCGTAAGAAATCAGGTGGAGTTCAAGTAGAAAGAACATTCCCAGTTAATTCACCAAAAATTGCTTATATTGAAGTAACAAGAAAAGGTAGAGTAAGAAGAAATAAATTACACTACTTACGTCATATGACAAAAGAACCAAAAATCAAAGAAAGCAATAAGTAGGCGTGAAACGCCTTTTTTTCTTAAGTGGAGGTGTGAAATGAAAGTCATAAAAGAGTTAATTCCTTATGTAATTATTATTGTAGTAGTTGTATTAATACGTACATTTTTAGTCACACCAGTACAAGTAGAAGGACGTTCGATGGTACCTACTTTACAAGATAATCAAATCTTGTTATTAAAAAAATATCAAAGAAATTATAAACGTTTTGATATTGTTGTCATTGATGATGGAAATGAGAAATTAATTAAACGAATTATTGGTCTTCCAGGAGAAACTTTAGAAGTAAGAGATAATAAATTATATATTAATGGAAAGTATGTTAAAGAAGACTTTAAACACGATAAAACAGAAGACTTTGTCTATAATAAAAAGAAAAGAATTCCAGAAGGATATTATTTTGTAATGGGAGATAATCGTGATAATTCGATGGATAGCCGAGTATTTGGAGCATTTTCTAAAGATCAAATACTAGGAGTAACATCATTTTCCATTTTTCCATTTCAGACATTTGGAAGTATAGAAGCCTAATATAGGCTTTTTTTGTCAGTATTTCTCATTTTAAAAACAATTTGATTTATGTTATAATGTAATAGGTGGTATGTATGCAAGGTAATGGAGAACAAAAGGGTGGATTAAAAGATAGATTACGAGCTTGGCGTATAAAAAAGAAAAAAGAAAAAAGACAGAAACAAATAAAAAAACAAGAACAGAAAGAAAAAGAACGTCAACTAAAGATTAAGAATAGCCAAGTATTTTCAAATCAAACAGGTAGAACACAATCAGAAAAGAAAAATTTCTTGATGATATGTGTTGGTTTTTTTGCGGCATTATTTGAATCTCCATCTAAGAAAAGAGAAAAACGAGAAATGAAAAAGTTTGAGAAAAATAGAGAAGATGCACCTGCCGCTTTGCTTTCTTTAAAAGTTGATATTAAAAATTATACAGATAGTTTAAATGAATGTTTAAATTTATTGGGAAAAGAAATTGATACAGTATTAGATGTACAAGAGTTTGATCATATTCAAAGTCTATTAGATGAGTTTGAAGAAGGATATAAACAAGTATTAGAAAAGTATGAAATGATTAAAGATCGCCATCGTATTCGTGAAGAAGAGACTGTATTAGGTCTTACTAAGAGTAAAGAAGTAATTGTGGATGATAGTATGTCTGAGGAAGCAAGACAGAGTATACTTGCTAGTACAGCTTTCATTACAGCTCGTTTAGAAGAAGCACAAGAAAAATTAACACAAGTAAAAACAGAATTAGAAGTAAAAGAAAAAGAGTGGAATATAGAACCACCTGTAGAAGAAAAAGAAGAAAAGAAAGTAATCGCAACAATTCATACCGGAGATGAAACAATTGAAATTACGGAAAAACCATTTCATAAAAAAGCGAGTATTGCTCGTCCACAACCAGCGATTGACTTTTTAAAGAAACAAAATGAAATGATGAAAGATTACGAAGAGAGAATTGATTCAATCCACCGTATTTCTGCTGATGAAGTAGATTTAGAAACATTAGAATCTTATTTAAAAGAATTAATAGAAATGAATCAGGCATTGGATCAATCATTATCTTCCTATAAACAAAATCAGGAAAAGTATAATATTCATAGTTTAATTGCATTTGAAGATGTACGTTCTTTTGATAGATATCGTTTAACTGTCAGTGATGTGAAAATACGCGAGATATTACGTCATACAACAGGTGAAAAAGAAATCATTGAAGGATATATCAAAGATAAGAAACAAAAATTAGAAAAACAACAAGAAAAAGAAGAATTTGTAAAACAGGAAGTACCTAAAAAAGAAGAAGTAAAGATGGATCAAGTAACATTACAGACAGAAGAAATTGAACAAGCTGTTAATGAAATTAAAAAGATTATATCAGAACAAGAACAAACATTAAATGATTTTCACACAACTTTGAGTAAAAGTAGTATTCGTGTAAGAAAAGAAAATCACTTTAGTAGATTTAAACATTTAATGTCTAGTTTTACTTCCATGGCATTTGGAGTAATTGGCGTATTCGCATTTAATAATCCCCTTATGAAAATACTAACTGGTGGTATTGCACTCAATGGAACAGTAAAAAATTTACGACGTGCGATTCGTCCTGAGACAACAGTAGAGATGTTAAATACAGAAAAGATATTAAAAAGTATTAAAACAAAACAAGATTGTATTGAGCATACAATTGATGTATATAGTTCTACTTTAACAGAAATAGAGTGGTTAAAAGAAGATTTTGAACATGAATTTAAAGCTTATGAGTCAATTCATGCGAATGAGTATCAAAGTATTATGAGTCAATTAGAAAAATTAAAACAGACTGTTGAAAAAGAATTGACAGTAGCAGAAAACATGAAAGCAAATACCAAAGAAGAAAAACAAAAAGTACTTACATTAAGTAAAAAATAAAATCTTAGTATGGATCATCTTACTAAGATTTTTTTGTGCTCTTAAAAAAATACGTTATAATAGAAATAGGAAAAGAGGGATAGGATGAGATTAGTTGCAATCCCTAACTATGAAGATTATCGGATTGATGCGATGTTTGATTGTTATAAATGGGACCCACAGTTTTTAGATCACAACACGCTTTCCAGATATGCTTTGGTACTGACGGAACAAGAAGCGAAGGAAGTAGCTGGTTTCACAGAAAAATTAGATATAGAAACAAGGAATGCCGAAGCGTATTTAAATCATCATCTAGAATTAACAAAAAAATTAAAAATACCGAGACAGATTAAAAAAGAATTAAAGAGAATGAGAAACTATGATGCAGAGAAACATATTCGCTTGATGCGTTATGATTTTCACCCCACACAAGAACATAAATGGGTAATTAGTGAAGTGAATAGTGATGTTCCTGGTGGTTTTGCTGAGGCATCATTACTACCTCTTTTGGCGTGTAATTATATCAATTCAAAAAAGTATGTAAGTATTAACTTTGGAGATTGTCTTGCTACAGCAATTACCAATAAAATAAAACCAAAGGGAACGATTATGTTTGTGCACTGTACTTCTTATAGTGATGATCGCCAAGTGATGCAGTATATTGGAGATCATATGAAAGCACTAGGATATCGTGTCATCTATGGAGCTAGTGATCATATTCAGTTTCAAAATAAAGAAGCAGTGAGTATCTTAAATGGATATCAAGAAAAAATTGATTGTATTGTTCGTTTTACACCATTGGAATGGTTAAAAGATATGAAACCTAAGACATGGGGTGGTTATTTTGATACCGTAACTCCATCTTGTAATCATCCGATTGCTATTTTTGCTCAGACCAAACGTTTTCCCTTGATATGGGATGAATTAGAAAAACAGGGAATTCAGTTAGATACTTGGAGACAGTTACTACCACATACAATTGAAGTGAAAGATGTAAAAGGAAAAAGTGGTTATATTTATAAACCAGCTTGGGGTAGAGTGGGAGAGAAAATATCGATTCAAGAAGCTTGTGATGAGGAAGAATATCAAGCTATATTAAAAGATGTAAAAAGACATCCTAGTCATTATTTAGCGCAACAGAAATTTCACAGTATGCCTCTTAAAAGTCCTGATGGGACATACTTTCATGTCTGTTTGGGTTCTTATACAGTAGATGGTAAACATGCGGGATTTTATGCGCGCATGAGTGAGAAATCTAGGATTGATTCCGAGGCAGAAGATATACCTGTGTTGATAGAAAGGAGTCGTAAAAATGGATAGAAAAGAAATCTATAAAATATGGGCTCCACGTGATTGTAAATGGAGTGCTTGGGTAAGACCAGTACCATTTGTTGGAATTGATTCATCATATCAGAATCATGAATGGATTGATTATACAATTCCTACGATTCGCTATCTACCAGGATATCAAAGTGATACAGCAATCATTCTAGATATAGATGGTATTGATAGTATCAAAGAAGGAATTGCGCTAGCTAAACTAGGATATTGTCCCGTTCCTATTTTTAATGGAACAAACCCACCACAAGGAACAAGAGCAACTACAGATAATCAAAGAATTGAACCATTACTGGTGTGGGGAGCTCAAGAATTACAAAAGATAAAACGAGTAGATCATGCTGCTCCAGTATTTCTTTTAGATGTCAATCGTTTGAATCGTTATAAAATAAATCCTTCTATTTTTGATAATAGTTGGGATATTTATCCACAGGATATTCCATCTCCACATTATTTTTTAAAGCAAGGGATTACCAAAATAATCGTCAGAGGAAATCAATTACACCCTGATTTAAGTAAAGTATTATATAAATAACAAAAGAATCACATACAAATATTATTTACCAATGGATATGAGGAACCAAAGATTGTCAAAATCAAGAAACCAAAGAAAGTAGAACTTTAGATAGGAGAAGTGAAGACAGGTGATAAAGTATACAGGAAAGATTGTTCAATTTGGATTTGGAGCGGTCGGAAAAAGTTTCTTTGAAAAAATATCTCAAGAGATTTCTTTTTATGAGAATCATTATATTGTTATTACAGAAAATCCAAATGAATTTGAAGCCTATATCAATATGGGAGGTATTGCGACTAATTTTTATGTATATGATGTAAATCGAGAAAATTATCAAGAAATATTTGGTCAGTTTTTAAGTGAAGGCGATTTATTGATTGATTTTGCGGATGCTGTCGGGACAAGAGATATATGTAAGTGGTGTTGTGAACATAATATTATGTACTTGAATACAGGTGAAGCTGATTGGCCAGAAAATTGGTATAGTATTTTTACTGAGAATTTGTTAAAGAATGAAATGAAAGAGAAATATCACAAGGATGAAAGATATAATCGTCATCCTATTGTTTTACAACATGGGAATAATCCAGGATTAGTATCTCATTTTGTGAAAGCAGCTATAGAATATATCATTCACAAACAGTTTCGTAAAGATAAAACATTAAAAAAGTTATTAAAAGAACAGAAGTGGAATGAAATTGCAAGATATCTTGGAATTCGTATGATTCATGTCAATGATATTGATTTACAAAAAATAAAAGAACCATTTCAAGAAAATAAGTTAGTAAGTACTTGGTGTCCCGATTCTTTTTTCTTTGAATTATTAAGTGAAGCAACAGAGAATTTAGGAACCCATGAAGAGATGAAAAGTGATTTATATCGGATGATAGATAGAGAAAAAGGGTTTGTAGAATACAAAACAATTGCTGCTGATACAAAGTGTAAGACTTATTATCCGAATGGTTATTTTGAGGGGTATTTAGTACCACATGAAGAGACAATTACGATTGCGAATTATTTAGAAGTGGTAGAAGATGGCAAAGTAGTATACCGACCTTCCGTGATGTTTATTTATTTACCATGTGATTTCGCAACCAACTATTTAAAGAAAGCTAAGGTCAATGATTATCCAAATACGGATATGGAAAAACCAAAGGATGGAGATTATCATGACTACAGTATTGTAAGAGGGTATCTTTACCCACAGGATACAGAAATTGCTTACCAAGAAAAGATCGAAGAGGGAACAGAGTATGTCGGGGTGTTATTACTAGGAGAACATTTTGATCCAGTATGGGTTGGAAATCGGATTGAGCCATCTTATTTATATAAACATAAGAAAGGTTCTTATTGGCAAACACCTACGATTACTCCTGTGGCGATGTCTGCTTTGGCTGCGGTATGTTGGATGTTAAAACATAAAGATAGGGGGGGTATCTTTTTTCCAGATGATATTCCTGATTATAAATATATATTGAAAATAGCGGAAAAATATATTTCTAAAACAATTTATCACACATTTGATGGAGATATGATAGAAAAAGCATTGAAGATACAACGATCAGATCTACAATCCTCTCATTTTTTTGTAACAGAAAAGGAATCACAAGTATGATTCCTTTTTTAGTGGCCACCGCCACCTCCGCCGCCTCCGCGGCCTCCACCACCGTAGTAAGAACCTCCTCCATATCTTGAACTTCTAGAGATAGAAGATGCACGATGTGTTGCTGAACGGAAGCTTCTGCCACTTGTTCTAAAGCTTCTAGAAAGATAGCAAGAGTTACTTAACATTGGACTATTTGATACATCAGGACAACGTATTTCTAATGCTTTAATTACTTTTTCAGAAATACCAAATGCGGTCGCATATACTAAGTATTCTTCCCATAAAGGTAATTCAATCACAGTACGTTCTTTCATTAAAGTAGCACTGTTCAAGAAGTTGTAGAGGGCGTGCCATTTTTCATATTCATCTTCTCCAAATTGTGTAAATAAGATATATTTACGAGAGAATTTCTTGAGTATGATTGCACTAATTATTAAGGCAATTCCCAGAATGAAGAATGCGCCATACGCAAGATCAAGACGTGTATTTGAAATGATGAGATTACCCAATATTAGAATGAGTATTGCTATTACAAGATAAGTATTAGCTAAACGATTTGTTTTCTTTTTAAGACCATTATAATCGGCTTTTTGGAAATATCCTTGCGATACTCCAATATTGACAATGGAATTATCAATCGCTGTTACAAATGTATCGGTATTATCATAGTCAGTAGAAACTTGTCTTTGGAAATCTTTCATTGGAATAGAATCGATAATAGCGTGTCTAACAATAAAGTTAAAATATGTTTCTTCATTGATAGATAGTGGTTCTAATTGTTTTCCATTGATATTATAACGTTCTGTTACTGGTATTATCTGTGAAATGTTTCGTGTTATAACAGATGGTACGGTAGTATTAGAAAGCATATTTCCTATTGCTTCATTCGGACGATATAATATTTTTAATAAGATATTATTTGTAGTCCAATTTTTTGTTTCATCGATTTTCTGTAATTCGATATATCCTTTTCTGACTAAGTTTAGTAAAAGAGCAGAATAACAATCTCCCATATCTATTTTATGTTTCTGTTTAGAGAATACAAGTGTTGTTGCAAAGTAAGGGTCTAAGTTACTTGGAATATCTCTAAAATATTGTATTTTGGTAGTAGCTTGATAGAAGTTATGTTTCTTTTTGATTCTACGATCACGATAAATGGTGTAGAAAATGAAGAAAACTGAAAGGACAAAAGAAATACCAAATAATAGTTTCTTCTGATTTCCAACTTTAGCAGGTATAGCGTCATATTCGTCAATGGCATCTAATGCCTCTTCTAAATAGACGTCATTGGAATAATAATTAGCCGGTGCATAATCTGTGAAGATACGACGATCTTCATTGAATGCTAATAAAGAAAATTCAATATATTGGTTATATTTTTTAAATTGTAAATCGTTTTTATCTAAATGAAATGAGAAGGTATGATATCCCGGATTGATGGTATCAGATTCTTGATAAGCAAATGTATTAGAATTGGTTCCATAAGTATGTGCTAGATAATTTCCTTTTTTTGGCATATCTTTATCTGGTATTAAGATTTCACCTTGGAATGATTCTAAATATTTAATGGTATCTTCTGAATACATAGATACATATAATTCTGAGACATCACGATAACGTAAGGCAGCATTATGCATCACATATTGTATTTCAAATGTCACTTCTTCTCGATATAAACCATTGACATAGAAGAAAACACATTCATATTGTTCTAAGTCTTCATCATATGGCCCTTCGCTATGATACCATTTTCCTGGCCCATAAATACTACTTGTATAATCACTATCATCCCAATATAATTTGGGACTTTCTTGATATTCTGTTTCTGTTCCATCGTCATTTATTTGTTTTACATAATTTACTTGATAATCGACTTTTAATCCATCGACATAATCTTCTGGTAAATCTCTCCATAATTCCCAGAATAAGTTATTTTTAGATGCAGCATGAACATCAAATGTAATTCTTTCTGTTACTAATAGATTACCACCATTATCAGGTTCATCTTGTAATACTGCTTTATAATCAATATCTGTAATTCGCGCATAGTCATTAGGATCTGTGCTTTCTTCAGGTTCGTATGAGATAATTACATTAGAAATGAATGGAATACCAAAGAAAAAAAACAACCAAATGATGATAATAGTGATAATGGCTTTACTATTTTGAGACATATATGACACCACTTTCCAAATATATTATAACTGATATTTTAAAAAAAGAATAGAGTGAAATAAAATCGTATTTGATAAAAAATAAGAAAATAATTTGATATAATGTAGATAGAGGAAATCGTTTTTATTGAGACATCGTATATATGGATGAGTGATAGATGATATAGAAGCAAAATGAAAATGGTAAGGATTTTGAAATGTTTAAAAAAGACAAAGAGAAATTTGGAGAATTGTTTCATAAAAAGATTTAATCAATCGTTTTTGAACAAGTGGAGGTAGTGTGTGAAAACAGAAAAAGAGAAAATGATTTCTGGTGAAAAATATAATCCAGCAAATCCTAAATTAGTGTTTGAACGAGCAAGAGCAAATCGAATATGCACAAAATATAATAGAAAAAGTTTTCATGAAATCAATATGCGTTCCCGTCTGATGAGAAAATTAATTCATACCCAAGGAAATTTTTGGATTAAACCACCATTCTTTTGTGATTATGGATATAATATTTATCTTGAGAAAGATGTGATGCTGAATTATAACTGTGTTATATTAGATGTTTGCCCTGTCAAAATTGGAGAACACACTTTTATTGGACCTAATACACATATTTACACTGCTTGTCATTCATTAGATCCCATAGAAAGAGCTTCTGATATTGAGTTTGGAAAACCTGTGACAATTGGTAAAAATGTATGGATTGGTGGAAATTGCACGATTTTACCTGGTGTTATAATTGGAGATCATTCTGTGATTGGAGCAGGAAGTGTAGTCACAAGGGATGTACCAGCAAATACTGTCGCAGTTGGTAATCCAGCAAAGATTAAAGAGAAATAACTTTATATGTTTAAGAGGGAGTGGATGATGTGAAGTATAAATTAGAAAAATCTTCTATGACAGATATAGAAAAATTATCTGAGTATAAGTAATTACATGAGATATCCGAAAGATAATGATTGCTTTATATAGTTACGTGATTATTCTATTACCCTTGAACTATTTCCTGTTATAAAAAACTTTTACATTATAAACTATTAGTGTGAAAGGAGCCAAGTTTATGAATCAAGAAAAGATTGGAAAATTTATTGCCGAATATAGAAAAAAGAAAAATATGACACAGCAAGAATTAGCAGAAAAATTAGGAGTGTCAGATCGAACCGTTGGAAATTGGGAAAATGGTAGAAATATGCCTGATTTATCACTATTTAAACCATTGTGTACAGAATTAGAGGTTTCTATCAATGAATTATTAAGTGGTGAGAAATTAACAGAACAAAATTATCAAGAAAAATTAGAAGAAAATATATTAGATACAATTGATTATTCTAATAAAAAAATTGTAAGGTATTCTAAATTGATATATTTACTACTCATTATATTTGGATTATTTATTGTGATAACAGCAATTACAATTTTTCCTAGTGAAAGCAGTTGGGGTTCCATTTATTCAGCAGTAGGAGTTACTATCTTTACAATAGGAATTAGTTTGAATTTTAAACATTTGGGTTTATTAAAACAATCCATTATTTTAGTTGTAACTGTCTTGGTAACATTATCTGTGCTATTGTTTACGGACTATATGAATGTGAAAAGGAATCATGTTGCCCCTAGATTTAGATTGGTAACCGCAACAACTGGAAATGTAATTTATTATGATACTTTGTTTTATGATGTATATAGATGTAATTTTGATGAAGAAAGTGAGTATTGGGTAATTGAGAAAAATGGTAATCCAAGTATTGAAGAATTAATCAATTATTGTAAATAATAATACAATTTAAGGAGGTGATTGTGGTGAAAAAATATATGCAAGCGATAGGCATATGGCTTTTTATAATACCACTAGCAATTCTAAATGGGGGATTTAGAGAAAATATCCTCGTGAAATTAGGGGATATCGCATTACCACTAAGTGGCATTATTTTAAGTATATGCATCTTTGTTGTCGCATATTTATTCATCCCTAAAATTAAAAACTGTAAATCAAATGATTATATCATTTTTGGTATGATATGGTTTGTTTTAACAAATCTATTTGATTTAACGATGTATATCAGTGAAGGTGGTGGGATGAAAGAACTTATAAGTTCATATAATTTCTTACATGGAAATTTATGGATTTTAGTTGTAATCACTACACTTGTTTCCCCGGTTATTGTAGCGAAAATAAAAAGGAGGGAGGCATAGAAAATGTATAAAACAGTCGTAATTGAATATTCACCAAAAGCCGATGATATGGCAAAGAAAATAGAAGAAATAGACAAATAGTAATTTGTTGAGGAGATATTTATGGAAGATAAACAAATATTACTTAATAATATAGATAAAGTTCATACTACCAAAATGGGTATTGATAGGATTAAGAGAAATCTTAAATTAGATACTAATGATGTAGTTGAATACTGTAAAAATAAGATATTAAATAAAGACTGTAATATTTATAAACAAGGAAAGAATTGGTATTGTGAAATCGATCATATAAAAATAACTATCAATTCATATAGTTACACGATTATAACAGCGCATACTATTCACTAAATTATAAATTTATAGAGTAGATTATTGTCTACTTTTTTCTTTTGTTTATAAATTATGATATAATGAAATAGATTTAAAACAAGGAAGTGATTCTATGAATGAAAATAGATTAAATATCAACTGGTACCCAGGCCACATGGCGAAAACAAAGCGTCTTATCAAAGAAAATATTAATATGATTGATATTATCTATGAGTTAGTGGATGCACGTATTCCATATTCATCTAAGATTCAAGATATGGAAGATATTCTATCGATGAGGCCACGTTTACTGATTATGACGAAGTCAGATTTATGTGATATGAAAGAGACTAAGAAATGGATATCTTATTATGAATCATTAGGGTATCAAGTTGTTCTTTTAGATTTAACGGGAAATTTACCAATGAAGGAAATTATGGATAAAACTCATCTTTTACTTGCTGGATGGAGTGAAAAAAGAGAGCAAAAGGGATTAAAAAAGCGTAAAATTAGAGCTCTTGTTGTAGGAGTGCCAAATGTCGGTAAAAGTACATTCATTAATCGTTTTGTAGGTAAGAAAGCTGTAAATGTAGGAAATAAGCCTGGTGTTACAAAAACACTGGATTGGATTCGTATGAATGATGAAGTAGAATTGTTAGATTCTCCAGGAATTTTATGGCCAAAATTTGCAGATCAAACGATTGCTCTTAATCTTGCAAGCCTTACAGCTATTAAAGAAGAAGTATTACCAATTTACGAAGTGATTTCTCATATTATTCTTTCACTTTATCATTACTATCCTGATTTATTAAAAGAACGCTATGGAATTGAAGAGATAGAAGAGGAAGATGATTTGGTTCCAGTGTTAGATCTAATTGGAAAAAGAAGAGGATGTATGATCCGTGGTGGTGAGATCGATTATGATCGTGTTATGGCTCTCATTTTACAAGATGTAAAAGATGGTAAAATAAAGGGGATTACATTGGATAGATATGTTGACAAAACAGGAAATAATCAGTAATTTAAAAAAGTTAGATTTAGATGTCACGCAATATGTTGTTATTAGTGGAGCTTCTTTAGTTTTACACGATTTAAAAGAGTTCAC
Source organism: uncultured Acholeplasmataceae bacterium (assembly GCA_905203475.1). Lineage (GTDB taxonomy): Bacteria > Bacillota_I > Bacilli_A > RF39 > UBA660 > UMGS2016. Next base: position 5,585 of record CAJKWD010000022.1, on the reverse strand, counting down.
ACATGATATTGACCTCGTTGTAACAAAACAGTATTATGATGAATTAAAAAAGCAATATCATATACAAGAATATAAAAAAGGTTGTTGTAAGTTAAAAGAAAATATAGAATTTTTTAGGGAGTATTGGCCAGAAGAAATCGATTGGATTGGAGGGTATCCAACTGCTTCTGTAGCTGATATCATTGCTTTAAAAAAACAATTACATCGTCCCAAAGATTTAGAAGATCTTATGAAATTAAAAGAAATAGGTGAATAAGATGGTAAATTCAATGAATGTTTTAGTTCTCGCATACTTAGGTGATTGTATTTATGAAGTATATGTGAGAAAATATTTGATAGAAAAAGGCATTGGTAAAGTTCAAAATCTACAAAAAGAATCGATTAAATATGTCAGTGCCAAAGGCCAAAGTCAATTCTTAAAACAGATGATTGATAAAAATTTACTAACTGAGGAAGAAATCAATCTAGTTAAACGTGCTCGTAATCATAAAAGTGCTCATCGACCAAAAAATACAGATATCATCACTTATAAACAAGCAACTGGATTAGAAGCATTGATTGGTTATTTAGAGCTGACAAATAATCAAAAAAGAATAGAAGAAATTATGAGCTGGATATTAGGAGGTACATTATGTATATCTATGGAAAAAATGTCGTAATAGAAACATTAAGAAACCGTCAACCAATTAAAAAAGCATATATCTATAAAAATTTTCAAGATAAAAATATTATTTCTGAGTTACAAAAAAGAAATATTCCTATAAAATTTGTCGATAAATTTGAATTAGATAAACTTGCAAAAGGAAATCATCAAGGTATTATGTTAAGTATTCCTGATTATGAATATACATCACTTGACGAATTACTAAAAAAAGAAAATGCACTATTAATCATTTTAGATCATTTAGAAGATCCACATAATTTAGGAGCGATTATTAGGACATGTGAAGCTGCTGGGGTAGATGGAATTATTATTCCTAAAAATAGAAGTGTCGATGTAAATAGTACGGTAATGCGTACATCTGTTGGAGCTCTTGATTATGTCAAAATCGCGCAAGTAACCAATCTTGTAGGAACGATGAAAGAATTAAAAGAAAAAGGATTCTGGATTGTAGGAACAGATATGGATGGAACGAATTATCGAGAAATTGATTATCGTGGTAATACTGCTATTGTGATTGGAAACGAAGGGAATGGCATGGCACGTTTGGTAAAAGAAAATTGTGATTTCATTGCCAGTATTCCTATGAACGGAAAAGTAAATAGTTTAAATGCCAGTGTTGCTGCTGGAATTGTTATCTATGAAGCAATTGCCAAAAGAAAGTAGGGAGATTATGAAGTATCGAGATTATAACGATTACGAATTACTTTCTTATATTGCTGAACAAAATGAAGATGCCGAAGAAATTTTGTATGAAAAATATAAACCAATCATTGTTTCATTTGCGAAAAAAGTATTTCCTTATGTAGCAAATACGGGATTAGAATTAAATGATTTAGTACAAGAAGGAATGATAGGTTTAAACCAAGCAATGAAATACTATGATGATCATAAAGAAAATAGTTTTTACACATTTGCTAAAACTTGTATTGAAAGAAAAATATTAACTCTGGTAACAACACAGCGTCGTTTAAAACATAGAATATTAAATGAATCATTATCAATTGATACAGCAAATACAGATAAAACTTATGGGATGGAAGCTTTTTTAAAAGATACTTCAACGGATCCAGAAGTGATTTTAATATCAAAAGAGAGAGAAGAACAACTCATTGAAAAAGTACATCAAGTACTTACTAATTTTGAAGATGAAGTATTTACATTACGGATGAATCAATTTTCTTATCAAGAAATATCTGCTATTTTAGATAAAGATAAAAAATCAATTGATAATGCATTGCAGAGAATTCGTATTAAAACAAAAAAAATATTAGAAGAATTGAACCAAGAATAAAAAGATGTTAGATAAAATCAAACATCTTATTTTTTCTTTTATCAATATTAAAATGATTTAAAAAATGTTATAATAAAAATAATGAACATGAATTTTATAAGTATAGAAAGAGTGATGATATGAAACAAATAACAGTAGATGGTAATGAAGCTTGTGCTCGTATGAGTTATTACTTTACTGAAGTAGCAGGTATTTATCCGATTACACCATCTAGTCCTATGGCAGAACATATCGATGAATGGAGTAAACAAAAAAGAAAAAATATTTTTGGAGATATTCCTACTGTTGTCGAAATGCAAAGTGAAGCAGGAGCAGCAGGGATGGTTCATGGTTCTTTACAATCTGGTTGTTTAACAAGTACTTATACAGCGAGTCAAGGACTTCTTTTAATGATACCGAATATGTATAAAATTGCCGGTGAAATGTGGCCATTTGTGATGCATGTTGCTGCGCGTAGTTTATCTACTCATGCTTTAAGTATTTTTGGAGACCATCAAGATATTTATGCAGCTAGAGCAACAGGTTTTGCTTATCTAGCTTCTTCTTCAGTGCAACAAGCATCTGATATGGCTTTAGTTGCTCATCTTGCAACATTAAAAGCAAGTATTCCATTTTTACACTTCTTTGATGGATTTCGTACCAGTCATGAAATCGAAAAAATTCAAGTATTAGAAGATGATGAAATAAAAAGTATGGTCAATATGGATGAGATTGAAAGATTCCGTACTAGAGCTTTAACCCCTTCCAATCCAGTAACAAGAGGAACAGCGCAAAACGATGATATTTATTTTCAAGCAACAGAAGTAAGAAATGTCTATTATGAACGTATTCCTGATATTGTAAATGAATGTATGCAGATGATCAATCAAAAAATGCATACCAATTATCAACCATTTAATTATTATGGAAGTGAACATGCAACTTCTATTATTATCGCTATGGGAAGTGTATGTGAAACAATAAAAGAAACAATTGATGATTTGAATAAAGAAGGTTATGAAGTAGGGTTCATCGAAGTTCATTTATATCGTCCATTCTCATTAGAGTATTTAAAAGCAGTATTGCCAGAAACTGTGGAAAAGATTGCTGTTTTAGACCGTACGAAAGAAGCAGGTAGTGAAGGAGAACCATTATACTTAGATGTTAAAGCAGCTCTTTCTAATATGAATATTCATATTGTAGGAGGTCGATATGGTCTATCTAGTAAAGATACAACCCCACGTCAAATTAAAGCTGTTTACGATGCTTTAGAAGAAGGTTTAGACCATCCTTTTACAATTGGAATTATCGATGACATGACACATCTTAGTTTACCAGTAGATCCAACTTATAAAATTAAAACAGCCAAAGAAATGAAAATATATGGATATGGTTCTGATGGAATGGTCAGTGCTGCTAAAACAATTATGAAATTAGTAGGAGATAAGACAGATGAATATGTTCAAGGTTATTTCCAATATGATTCTAAAAAATCAGGTGGTGTTACTACATCTCACTTACGTTTTAGTAATACCCCAATTCGTTCTACTTACTATGTAGAAAGCCCTGATATGATCGTTGTAACCAAAGATTACTATTTCAATGAATTTGATTTATTAGACGACTTAGAAGAACATGGAATTGTACTTATCAATACGAGTAAAACAGAATCTGAATTACAATCATTTCTCTCTAAGAAAACCAAATCAATTATCCATCAAAAACACTTACAAGTGTATTATTTAAATGCTTATGAATTAGCACAAAAAGTAGGATTACAAAATAAAATTAGTATGATTATGGCAACGGTTATTTTAAAAGTATTAAAATTCTTTGATAAAGAACAAGAAAATAGTTATCTAAAAGAATATGTTGAAAAAACATTTGCCAAAAAAGGAAATGATGTCATTTCTAAAAATCATAAAGCCATTGATTATGCCATGGCTGTCTTAAATGAATTAGATACTTCTTCATTTATAGAAAAAGAAAATGAACAAGAACGATTATCAACAATTGATATGATTCGTAAGAGAAAAGGGAATGATCTACCAACTTCTGCTTTCATTCCATATCAAGATGGTACTTTCCATCCAGGAGTAGAAGAAACAAGCACCGGAATGGCAGAAACGGTTCCAAGTTGGATTATGAATAATTGTATCATGTGTAATCAATGTAGTATTGTCTGTCCACATGGAGTGATTCGCCCATATTTACTAACATTAGAAGAATATCAAAAAGCACCAGAATTAATTCAAAGAAGATGTAAAAAAGCAATTGGCCCAGGAATGGATAACATGTACTTTATGATTGCTATTAACATTAAAAAATGTACTGGTTGTGGTCTTTGTATGAACACTTGTCCAGGACTTCGTCAAAGTAAAGCTTTAATTCCAAGTTCTTACCAATCACAAGCCAAAGATCACGAACAGGAAATCTATGATTATTTAGAACAATACGTAACAGAAAAGAAACAAACAAATCCATTTACGATTAAAACAAGTCAGTTTCAAAAACCAAAATTCGCATTCCATGGAGCATGTGCCGGTTGTGGAGAAACACCATATATTAAATTATTAACACAATTATATGGTGAAGAATTAGTCATTGCTAACGCGACTGGATGTTCTTCTATTTATGGGGGAAGTGTTCCTGAAATGCCATATCAAATACCTTGGGCTAGTTCTCTATTTGAAGATAATGCTGAATTTGGACTCGGAATGGTAATTGCCAACAAAGTAATGAAACGCCGTATTCAAATGCTCATGGAATCACATATGGAAGATTATCCTAATTTATACCAACAATGGATAGAACACCAAAATGACGTTACAATTACAAAAGAAATTTATCATACTCTAAAAAAAGATACTCCAGAATATTTAAAACCATATCTACCATATATTAAAGCAAGTGTTTTCTTCTGTATTGGTGGAGATGGTTGGGCTTATGATATTGGCTTTGGAGGTATTGATCAAGTACTAGCTAGTGATGAAAACTTAAATATTTTAGTATTAGACAGTCAAGTATATTCCAATACGGGAGGACAGGCAAGTAAAGCAAGTCCAAAGGGAAGTATTGCCTCTTTTGCCTCTTCTGGTAAAAAAACATATCAAAAAGATTTAGCTAGTATTGCGATGCAATATCCAAATGTCTATGTCGCAACTGTTTCTTTAGGGGCTAATGCAATGCAGACAATTCGCGCTATGAAAGAAGCAGTGGAACATCCAGGACCATCTATCATTATTGCATATTCTCCATGTATTGCCCATGGCTTAAAAGGTGGTATGTCCAAATCTATGGAGAGTGAAAAACTCGCTACCACATGTGGATACTTTCCAATCTTCAGAAGAAATCCAAAAACAGGATTCACATTAGATAGTAAACAAGTGAATTTTGATATGTATTACGATTATTTAAATATGCAGACAAGATATGCAATGTTAAAAACAGTCAATCCTGAAAAAGCAGAACAATTATTAAAAGATAATAAAGAAGCAGCTGAAAAACGCTTTTCATATTATCAATCATTAGAAAAAGAGAATGAATAATTCTTTTTTTTTTATTGTAATTTCAACCGCACCACTTTTAATACTTTGATTCTATCTCAAAACTTGATTTAAAGTCAAATATTTTCTTGGGCATAAAGTTTAT
>CAJKWD010000021.1 GCA_905203475.1 uncultured Acholeplasmataceae bacterium | reverse complement strand
CTATTACGCGTTCTAAGAAAAAAGATTTTAAAATGGAAGTAAATAAACTAGTGAATTACTTAGGAGGAAAAGATAATATTATCGATTATGAATTCCATAAATCACGATTTATTGTCAATGTCAAAGATGTAGATAAGGTAAATAAAGAAGGAATTCAAAAACTTGGTGCACAAGGAATTGTAGAAATTGAAAACCAATTAAAAATCATCTTAGGACCTGATACAACTCATATTAAAAAATATATTGATGCTTTAAAGTGATAAAATATCACTTTTTTTGTGCTTTTTCGACAAGATTCGACAAATATCATTGGTATCCTGTTAATGAAAGAAAGGGGATTTGTATGAATTTGTTTGAAGGTTTAGTATTAAATTTTTTATTTATTATTTTTCCGATGTTTAGTTCAAACAAGTAATACGGAAAAGAAGGATCATGATTTATTTTTAGATTTTGCTTTAATTTCATCTCTTTATTTATGTATTCGTTATGGTATTATATTCTTTCCAGTTCCGACGATGTTTTTTATTACCATTCCTCTTTTTCTGGCATATCAAAAACATCATAGTATATGTGCTATTATTTATAGTCTTATTTTATTATCAATTCAAGTTTCGTATTATCAAAGATCTGTATATATTTTTATTGGAATATATATTCTCTATTATCTTATTTATGAGTGTTATCACCATAAGAAACTACGTCGTAAAAACATGATGCTTTACTTTTTAATATGTAATGTTTTTACAACACTATTTTATATGATGTATACTGGTAAATTATCAGAAATGATCGGTATTCAATTACCTATCTTGATGATTGCAACATTCATTATTACTTATTTAGCTTGTCGTTTTATTGACAAAGGAAATGAAATTGTCAATTTTCATATTTCCTTAAAAGAAATAGAAAAACAAAAACAATTTCAAAATAGTCTTTTTAAAATTACACATGAAATCAAAAATCCCATTGCTGTATGCAAAGGATATTTAGATATGTTTGATGTGAATAATCAAGAACATAGTAAGAAATATATTCCCATTTTAAAAGAAGAAATAGAAAGAACATTAGTTTTAATCCAAGATTTTTTAGCTACAAGTCACGTTAAAATTAATTCCGAAGAAATGGATATGAATTTATTATTAGAAGAAGTAATTCATAATTTTAAACCAATTTTAAAACAGAAAAAAATTGAATTAGATGCTTCAATTGATGATAAAGAATACTATATGATGGGTGATTACTACAGGTTAAACCAAGTATTGATTAATCTATTGAAAAATGCAGTAGAAGCAATGAAAGAACATGGAAGACTTCATATTCATACAGAGGTAGATCATCAAAAATTAATGATTTATATTAAAGATAACGGTGAAGGTATTTCTGATGATAATCTAAAAAAAATTGCTGAACCATTTTTTACAACTAAGGAACATGGAACAGGATTGGGTGTTGGTTTATCCACTGAAATTGTAAAAAAACATCATGGTTCTATACAATATCATTCTAAACAAGGAGTAGGAACAACTGTTGTACTAACATTTCCTTTAATAGCTGTTTATGACTAACTGTCAAGTGTTTGGAAATTAAATTTACAGAGTTCTAGAATTCATGTATAATAACGATAGGTGATACTATGAATCAAAGATTAAAAATTATGGCTGTATCTGGTACTTTATACGAAAGAGGAGTGCAAATGGGAAAAGCATTCCGCAAGACAATCCAATCGGAAATAGAATTGATCAAAGAATTATGGAAAGATGAAGATATTTGTGATCGTTTCTTAATTGTAAAAAAGAAATTAGAAGAAAAATATGCTGATCTATTAGAAGAAGTCTATGGAAGAGCAGATGGAGCTGAAGTAAAAAGAGATGATTATCTTTTATATCTTTGTAAAGAAATATATACTTATCATGATTCATGTACTGATATTATTGTAAAAAATCATAATCATGAAATAGTGGGTGGACATAATGAAGATGGGAATTATCATCTAGATAATACAGCCTTAGTAAAATATCAAACAGATTATGGATATTTATGTGACTTTTTTTCTACCGATACCTTAGCTGGTGGTAACTTTTGTTGGAATAGTCATGGAATGATTTTTACAGGCAATTCTATCTATGTAAAACATATGAATCATATTGGAATTCCTGTCTGGTTCATTTTAAGAAGAGTAGTAGATGCTAGAAACATGGAAGAAGTACTTGCTTTATTTGATAATCAAGATGCAGCCAGTGGCTATAATTTAAACGTAACTGATACAAATGCGAAACGCTCTGTTTCTATTGAATATCGCCTAGATATTCGTTCTGTTATTGAAATCAATGATAAATTTGCTCATTCTAATCATTTTACAACCGAGGTGGGATTACCACTTGCGAAAAGAGGCTCTAACTCTAAATTTCGTTTACAAAAATCATTAGAATTTTTAAACAAATATTCATTAAACTATCGTCGTATCGATGAAAAAGATATCTTAAATATATTACAATATCGTGGTAAAACACCTAAGACTTCTATATTAGATACCAAATATCCAGATATTACAGCCGCAACATTTTTATATAATACCAAAAGACAAATTGCTATTTATTGTTATCTAGACCATTATAAATATCGTATCGCTTATGATATGAGTAATTTATTTTCTGATGAGTGCGAAAGTAGCATGGAATTATTTTCAATTTAGCAACCCCGGTTGCTTTTTTTTCAAATTGTGATAAAATACAGTTTTTGAAAAAGAGGGAAAGAAAATGAAAGTAATTTTTTTAGATTTTGATGGAGTCATTAACTCCTTTCAAAGTGAATTAGTAGATCCGGAATGTGTTGGAGTTCTATCTGCCATTATTGAAGAAACAAATGCGAAAGTAGTTGCGACATCAGCGAGTCGTTATGCTTTTTTTAGAAGGTAAAGTGGATTACTTAGAAAGTGCTTTTTACTGTGATTATGCAAAAACACTACAATCATATGGAATTGTAGTAGATGATATATTACCATGTATTAATAAGGATAAAGAAGTAGAAATTCAAGCTTATTTAAAAGCCCATCCAGATATTTCTGAATACTTAGTATTAGATGATGATTATTTCTATTCTACTTTGTTAGGACATGAAATTTATATTGATTTTGAAAGAGGGTTATCTGTTTTTGACTTTCAACCTGCGATTGATATTTTAAATGATAAGTTGTTATATTATAATCAAAATGAAATTGAAACAGATGTTGAAAAGAGAATGGTTTTACGTAAATATTTTAAACAAAAAAAGAACTTATGATTGTTTCATAGGTTCTTTTTTATTTCTTTTAATATCCATAATGACTGGTAAAATAATTGGTTTACGTCCAGTTTCTTCATAGATATATTCGCTTAAACGAGCAGTAATCTCACTTTTTACTTCCGTATAATTTAAGTGATTTTTACATTTACTTAAAATTGCTCCTTTAGATATATCTTCTAGTTTTTTTAACAATTCCATATTATCATTTACGAGAACAAAACCACGTGTCGTAATATTAACTTTACCAAGTAATTGATTTGTATTGGAATCAATATTTGCAATTACAACGACAATTCCATCATTGGCCATAATCTTACGATCTTTAATAACGGCATTTCCGACATCACCAATACGATTTCCATCGATATAAACATCACCAGCTTGAATACTGCCAGCTCTTGTAATTTTTCCCTTATACATAGATAGAACATCACCATTTCCACATACAAAGGTATTTTCTCTTGGTATACCACAAAGTACCCCTGTATCTGCATGACGCTTTAACATACGATAATCACCATGGAATGGCATAAAATATTTTGGTTTAATCAAACGTAACATTAATTTTTGTTCTTCTTGACTAGCATGTCCAGATGTATGAATCGTACTAAGAGAAGTGTTTGTAAATACTTCCACTCCTTTTAAATATAACTTATTTACTGTTCTAGCAATACTTAAAGCATTTCCTGGAATTGGACTAGATGAGAATACAACTGTATCATTTGGCTTTAATTTAATTTGACGGTGTGTTCCATTGGCAATACGAGATAGTGCAGCTAATGGTTCTCCTTGTGATCCAGTACAAAGTAAACATACTTTTTGATCTGGCATACGATTTGCTTCCTCAGCGGTAATAAAAATATCTTTATTCGTAATGTATCCACCTTGAATAGATATCTCTATATTCGTTTCCATACTACGTCCAAATGTAACAATCTTTCTACCATTTCTCTGACAAGTATCCACAATATGTTTTAAACGATAGATATTACTTGCAAAAGTTGCAATAATAATTCTGCCTTTATGTTTATATCTTGTAAATATTTCACTTAAAGCATTATCTACTGTTGATTCACTTGCACTCATACCTTCATTTAAAGCATTGGTAGAATCACTCATCAAAAGCGTAACACCTCTTTCTCCAATACGGGCCATTTTATGTAAATTAGCCATCGGTCCAATTGGGGTTAAATCAAATTTAAAATCTCCCGTTGTAACAATCGTTCCATTTGGAGTTGTGATACAAATACCGTGTGAATCAGGAATCGAGTGAGTTGTTCTAAAAAACTCAACTGTAAAGTGTTTAAATTTTACTTTTGTATCTTCTGTATACGTATATAGTGTTTTATAGGTAATATTTCTCTCTTGTAATTTTTTATTAATTAGACCAATTGCTTGATTTGGAGCATATATTGCAGGAATATTGACTGTTTGTAATAAAAAGGGAATTCCTCCAATATGGTCTTCATGTCCGTGCGTAATAAATAAAGCTTTAATTTTCTTTTCATTTTTCTTTAAAAAAGTAAAGTCTGGGATAACATAATCAATTCCCATTAATTCTCCACCAGGAAAAGTAATACCGGCATCTGTAATAATAATTTCATCTTTATGCATGAAACAATACATATTTTTTCCGACTTCGCCTAATCCTCCTAGTGCAAAGATTTTTGTATCTTCACCTTTCATATCATTTTTTAAAAATTTCATTGAATCTCCTTTCTTTCTAGATTCCCGACACATAAAATAAAAAAATTTTTTCACACGTTTCAAATTTAACGATACCATTATAAACTTTTTTTTTGCTTTTGTCTAGTCAGTGTGTTAATATGATAGTGGTGATAGTATGAACTTAAGTACTTTAAAAAGAGAAATTATCTATCTTGTAGAAGATGAATTAAAGAAAAAAAATATACTTTCTTATGATGGTTATCAAGATGATATTAGAACACTTCTCACATTCTTTTTGGACCAAAGAGTCGATTATGATCGAATACCAGGTATGGTTGTAGAAATGTTTTTAAATCCCCCAGAAGTTTACTTTATTAAGCAAACAGGAGAATATGATTCTTATACATTAACCGCAACAGGATTACATCAACAAGCTATTTATGCTTATGCTTTTCGCTATTCAGAATCTCATCCAGACGATCAAGAATTCGCAACAGTTTTTGACACTACATCTATCAATGATATTATGAAATGTCTTTATGAAAGAGGAATTACTATTATAAGAGTGTTTCACAATGCAATTGTAGGAGAAAGTTTTGCTGTTACTACACCGATTCCTGAAACAGAAGTAAAAGCAAAAGAAACATATGAGAAATTAAAAGAACAATTAATCAAAGAAAAAGGTGGAAAAATAAAATTTGAAACATGTTCCATGGAAACATTTGATTATAATTTTGTAGACAATATGGGAAATAATCATAAAAAATAAGTGAAGTTCTAGTAATTTCACTTATTTTCGTGTAAAATGAGTATAGGTGATAACATGGGATTATTTGACAAATTTAAACGTATTTTAAAGGTAAATACAGAAGAAGAAAAAAAAGAAATACAAAGTTACGATAAAGGATTAGAAAAAACAACTAAAGAAATGAGTAGTAAACTATCACAACTCAGTAAAAAACATAAACAAATCGATGACGCTTATTTTGAAGAACTAGAAGATATTTTAATTACAGCAGATATTGGTGTTCATACTGTTATGAGCTTTATGGATCGTTTAAAAAAACGTGTCAAAGAAGAAGCAATTCAAGATGTAAATGATTTAAAAGAAATTATCGTTGATGAAATGTTTGTTATTTATGTAAATAATCAAATCTTAGTCAATAAAATTAATTATAATCCAGATGGATTAACGGTATTATTATTTGTAGGGGTTAATGGTGTAGGAAAAACAACTACCATTGGTAAACTTGCTAATAAATTAAAAAAAGAAGGTAAGAAAGTCTTATTAATTGCCGGAGATACTTTTCGTGCTGGGGCTACTGAACAATTAGTAGAATGGGCCAATCGTACCCATACAGATGTTATATGGAAAGAAAATGCAGACCCATCTAGTGTAATTTATGACGGATTAGAAAAAGCAACCAAAGAGCACTATGATGTCGCATTAATCGATACAGCAGGACGTTTACAAAATAAAGATGGTCTAATGAAAGAATTAGAAAAAATGAATCGTGTCATAGGTAAAATTGTACCTAATGCGCCACATGAAACATTATTAGTCATCGATGCGACAACAGGACAAAATGGAATTCAACAAGCAAAGAGTTTCAAAGAAATCACTCATATTACTGGAATTGTCTTAACAAAGTTAGATGGTACTGCTAAAGGTGGTATTGTCTTAGCCATTAAAGATGAAGTAGATATACCTGTTAAATATGTAGGACTTGGAGAAAAAGAAGATGATCTTAGAATATTTGATATTGAAAAATATATTTATGGACTATTCAAAGGGTTTGTAGGTGATGAAGATGATGAAAAGTAGTTTAGAAGAAACAAAAATCCCCGGACTTTATACATGGCAACAAAAAATGGGATTATTTATACAATTTATTTCTTTTGTTATCTTTTTAATTTGTTTTATTTTAAATATTATCAATAAATTAGATACTGCATGGTTATTTTTGATTTTAGTTGTATTATTACTCTCTATGGCTTATAATAATTATAGTATCTTTAAACGTAAATATTTTACAGTTTGTTATCTCGTAGGAGCTATTTTATGTTTAGGATTATTTGGAGGTATGTTACTTGGATAAGAGAAGTAATATAATTATTTTGTATGATTATTACAAAGAACTACTAACTGAAAAACAACAAACATACTTTGAAGGATATTATTTTGAAAATGAATCATTACAAGAACTCAGTGAAGAATATGATGTCAGTCGTAATGCCATTCATAAACAAGTGAAAGAAACAGAAGAAAAGTTACAAGAATATGAGAATAAACTTTGTTTATATCATAAAAGAATAAAAATATTAAAATTAATAGAAAACTTAGATGAGAAAACAAAAGAACAAATAGAAACACTAATATAAAGGGGAAGGGTGATACAGTGTTTGATCATATTAGTTATATTAATAATAATACTGCAGAAGTAAAATTAAAAGAAGGAGTTCCTCTTCAAGGCAATATCATGAACATGCATGTGATGTTTGAAGATGAAGATAAAAAAATACTAGGCGAAGTAGAGGACATTACAAAAGATAGTGTCAAAGTAAACTTTTTAGGAGAAATTGTAAATGGAAAGTTTGTCGGTGGTGTTCTGCGTAAACCAAAATTAACAGCGACCATTCGTGTCATTACACCAGATGAAGTAAAAATGATTGTTGGAGTTCCAGCACCAGGTAAATTCTTAATCGGTTACTCACCACTTTATGATGATCAACCAATTTATGTTGATATTAATGATTTATTCAGCAATCACCTTGCTATTTTCGGTAATACAGGTAGTGGTAAATCATGTGGTGTGGCTCGTATTTTACAAAATGTATTTGAAAATGATCTATTACAACCATATCGTGCTAATTTCTTTATTTTCGATGCATATGGAGAATATCACAATGCATTTTCTAACTTAAATCAAGTAAATCCAAATTATTTCTTTAAATTTTATACAACCAATGAACGTCAAACAGATGGAGAATTACTTCGTATTCCACTTTGGTTATTAGATGTCGATGACTGGGCATTATTACTTCGTGCTACAAATCATTCACAGATTCCAATTATTGAAAGAATGCTAAAACTAACACGTATTTTTTCAGAAGATGACGAACAAGCATTAAAATATAAAAACCATTTAATTGCCAAAGCAATTATGACAATTCTTTATACAAATCAAACCGCAACAAGTAAAAGAAATGATATCTTTACCATTCTAGAAACTTGTTCAACACCACAATTTAACTTAGAAGCACCAGTGCAAGGAATTGGTTATACGAGAAAATTTAGAGAGTGTTTTATTATCGATTCGCAAGGTTCATTTGTAGAAAGTGTTTTAGTTACAAAATATATCTCTGATTTTATCGATGAAGAATTAGATAAATATGAAACATCAAGATTGAGCTACTTTACTTTAGAAGATGTAGAGAAAGCATTAAACTTTACATTAATCAGTGAAGGATTATTAAACAACGATCAGACATATAGTGACGCAGTTACATTAAAAGTAAAATTACATGCAATTGTAATTAGTGAGAATGCAAAATTCTTATCTTATCCAAGATTTATTACCATGAATGAATACATTGCTTCTTTAGTAGCAGTAGGTAATCATAAAGCACAAATTATTAACTTCAATATGGAAGATATTGATGATTGGTTTGCAAAAGTTATTACAAAAATCTATACAAAAATGTTATTTGATTTTACAAAGAACTTACCAAAGCGTGCATCATTACCATTCCATGTATTCTTAGAAGAAGCACACCGTTATGTACAAAATGATTCTGATAAAGATCTTATTGGATATAATATCTTTGAACGTGTTGCTAAAGAAGGACGTAAATATGGATTAATTTTTAATTTAATCAGTCAAAGACCAGTAGAAATATCAGAAACGGTTATCTCACAATGTACAAACTTTATTATCTTTAAAATGAATCACCCACGTGATTTGGATTATATTAAAAAGATGTTACCAAATATTAGTGCTGAAATTGTTGAAAAACAAAAAAGCTTACAACCAGGTACTTGTGTTGCCTTTGGTAAAGCTTTCCGTGTTCCAATGATCATTCGTATGGAAATGCCAAATCCTGAACCATCTAGTAGTAACTGTGATGTTATTGATACATGGAGTGTTCACTAAAAATCATCATCAAGATGATTTTTTCTGTAATTAGAAAGGAAATATAAATATGTTAGAGTATCATATTATTCCATATAAACAACATAGAAATAACTGTGCTATCGCATGTATGTTAATGGTTTTAGAATATTATAAAATCATTTTGAAAGCAAACTATTTTTATGAGAAAGACTATGAAAAAAGATATCATTCAAGATATATGGATGGAACTCCTTTCTCAGCGATTGCTTATCATCTTTCTAAAAATCATCTAAATGTACAATTAATACATTCCGAAAAAGAATATTTTACAAATCAAGCACAATTTTTACCAGACTCTGTGTTTCAAAATACAATGCAAGAATATCAAAATTATTTAAAAGGAATTATAGAAACAGGTGGAGAAGTAAAAACTGGAGTTGATATGACTATATCATTCATACAAGAACAATTACAAAATGGATACCTAATTATTTTAGCAGGAATGATAGGGAAAGCATTACACGCCATTTTAATATGTGGGTATGATTTCGATAAATTTATTATCTGTGATCCATTATATAAAAAGAGACAACCAAAGTCACAAGATGAACTGGAAACCTTTATGAGTACTCCCATTGGAAAATGGTGTATCCTTGTAAAAAATGATGTAATGTAACAAAGATAGCTTGATTTTTGTTATTATATTTTTAAATTTAATAAGGAGGCTATTATGGAGAAAGATAACATGAAACCATACATTCCAACAGATATTCGATTAAGAGATTGGATGACTTTAGATACAAGAGTATCTCATATATTGAGATTATTGATTGAAACAGAAAATATATTAATAGAATTAGATGATTATCAACGTGGACATAATCAATGTTATGATGATTTAGAAGATTTTAATTTAAAGCTATTTGTTTATAGAAATGAATTTACAAAATATATTGACGAACACCCAGAATTACTAGAAATTGATTTTGAAATTGATCAATATATGAAAGAGTAAGGAACTTTTCCTTTCTTTTTTTTATTTGTTATTATATAATGAAAAAAGGTGATATAAATGTTTGAAAGTTTAGGAGATCGTTTACAAACAGCGATACATAAAATAAAAGGATATGGAAAAATAACAGAGCAAAATATCGACGAAATTGCTCGTGAGATTCGTCTTGCCTTACTGGAAGCTGACGTAAACTATCAAGTAGTAAAAGAATTTATTAAAAATGTAAAAGAAAAAGCCCTTGGAGAAGAAGTACAAAAAAGTTTAAAGCCAAGTGAATTATTCGTTAAAATTGTCAAAGATGAATTAGTAGAATTACTTGGTGGAGACAAAGTTGACTTAAATATTCAAGGAAATCCTGCTACATTAATGTTAGTAGGTCTTCAAGGTAGTGGTAAAACAACAACGATTGGAAAATTAGCTAATTTACTTCGAAAAAAATACAAGAAAAAACCATTATTAGTAGCTTGCGATGTTTACCGCCCTGCAGCAATTGATCAGTTAAAACAATTGGGAAAAGAATTAAATATCGAAGTATATTCTGAAGGAAAAGGAAATCCAGTAGAAATATCTAAAAATGCGATCCAATATGCCAAAGAAAATCACTTTGATTATGTCCTAATCGATACAGCAGGACGTTTACATATTGATGAAGAATTAATGAATGAACTTGAAAATATCGAACAAGAAGTTCATCCAGACGAAGTATTACTTGTAATCGATAGTATGATGGGACAAGATGCAATCAACGTAATTACAACCTTCCATGAAAGATTAAAGCTCACGGGAGCTATTCTTACAAAACTTGATGGAGATACTAGAGGTGGTGTTGCTCTTTCTATTCGTCATTTAACACATGTACCAATTAAGTTTGTTGGTGTGAGTGAGAAAATGGATGGATTAGAAGAATTCTATCCTGATCGTATGGCTAGTCGTATTTTAGGTATGGGAGATATCATGAGTATGCTAGAAAAGGCAGAAAGTGTGATCGATGAAGAAGAAGCAATGAATGCAGCGAAAAAGATGGGGAAAGGAACCTTTGATTTAGAAGATTTCTTATCTACAATGCGACAGATAAAAAAACTAGGACCACTAGAGAATTTATTAAAAATGTTACCAGGTGCTTCTAAAATGGGATTAAAGAATGTGAAAGTAGATCCAAAAGATATGGCGCATTTAGAAGCGATTATTCTATCTATGACACCATATGAAAGAAGACATCCAGAAATATTAAAAGCAAGCCGTAAGAAAAGAATTGCAAATGGTAGTGGTAGAAGTATTGAAGAAGTGAATCGTTTAGTAAATCAATTTGAACAAATGAAAAAAATGATGAAACAAATGAAAAATGGAAATATGAAAATGCCTTTTTAAGGAGATTGTATGAAAACAAAGAGTACTGAACAAGTTCAATTTATTAAAAATGAAAAAAACTATACCAATTTAATTGAATTATGGTTTCCAATTGCTTCACGTGATGAAGATATTGCAATACGTGCTATCTTACCAAAGTTATTATTTTATACAAGTGAAAAATATCCTAATGAGTATTTAATTGAACGAGAATATATGCGTAATTACATGTTAAAAACTTCTTCTGGCGTTGAACAAGTAGGAAATCAATTATTATATTCTTTTCGTTTAATCATTCCTCAAAAGAGAAATATAAAAGATTTTAATATGAAAAAAGCTGTTCAATTTTTCTTAGATACGATTTATCATCCAAATATTGATAAAGATGGCTTTGTCAAATTTGAAGAAGAAAAATATTATTTAAAACAGAGAATGGAGCAGATTCGTAAATCAAAATACAAATCCACAATCGAGGAAGTTTTTGAAATATTGGACGAAGATGGTAGTCTAATTGATTCTTTATACCATCATCAAGATCAGTTAGAACATTTAAAAAATGAAGATGTGTATCGTTATTATCAAAAAGTAGTAAATACCTATAAGCCTTTTATTTTCTTATATGGAAATGACGAATTGTTAGAAGCTTCTAAGTTGTTAGATGATTTTTATAAAGATTTTACACCTGTTTCTATTTCTTTCCAGAAAGTAAATCATTTCTTAACACTTCATCCATCTGTAAAAATTGTGGAAAAAGAAAAGCCATATCGAGAGTCTATCTTATGTATGGCATATAAAGTACAAAATATGAAAGAAGAAGATCGTATTCTTTTAATCTTATTAGCTAATATTTTAGATTCTAATGTATCACGTATTTTAAATGAAAAATTAAGAAATCAAGAAAAGTTAGTTTATTGGACAACTGCTCATTCATATTCTAAGCACGGCCTTTTAGGGATTGGATGTGGAATTTATCAAAATAATTTACAAGTTACTATAAAAAAGACAGAGGAAATGTTCAAGGAATTAAATGATTATCATAAAATTGCTCAAATATTGAATTTACTAAAAGAAAGAGATGCTTGTGAATTACTTCGTACTCAGGATGCAATTTATTATAAATATGATCAGTATTTAACAAAATATTTTGGAGTAAAAGAAACAAATACGGAATTTATGAAACTGGTTCAAAAAATAACACCAGAGCAAGTACTGGCATTTATTCCGCGATTAAAGTTAGATCTGATTTATTTTGCAAAGGGGGTAGAAGATGCAGACTAATATAAAATCTTATCAATTAAAAAATGGCCTGACTGTTTATTTCTATCCCGATCATACAAAACATTCTGTTATTGTAAATTTAATTGTTAAATTTGGCGGAAAAGATACAGATGTCATGATAGATGGAGAATGTTGTCATCTTAGAGATGGAATGGCTCATTTATTAGAGCATTATACAATCGAACAAAACCAATATGGAAATCTCATCTCATTACTTACTAAAAAGTTTATGTATACAAACGGTGTAACAGATCGTTATTGTACTCGCTATTATTTTGATGCTGTAAAATATATTGATGAAGGATTAGAAATTCTAATTAAAGGAATTCATCAACCAATTTTCTCAGAGCAAAATTTAGAAACAACAAAACATGCGATTCGTGAAGAAATAAGAGATACACAAGATTCCATCGATCGCAGGATCAATGTATTAGAAATGGAACAATTATTTCATAATCGCTCCTATCGTAGTACCATTGGAACACTCTCTGATATTGATAGCACGACAATTGAAGAAGTAGAAAGAGTATATCATACTTTTTATCAGCCATCCAATGAAATTATAGTCGTTGCTGGAAATTTCAAAGAAAAAGAAATGTTAGAGAAAATTACACAATTATACGATGAACTTTCTTTCTGTACACATACAATGAAAAGATTATTGAAAGAAGAACCAACTACAGTAGCCAATAAAAAAGCAGTTCTTAATTTTCCAACTGCTATGCCAATTTATGAATTATCTTTTAAGGTACCAATTGGTCATTTCACACAAGAACAGAAAATGAAATTGGATTGGTACATGTCAATTTTCTTTGAAATGAATTTTAGTACCTTATCTCCAATTGTAAAGCAATTAAGAGATAAAAAAATTATAGATAAAAATTGTGTACTTTCATCTAGCTTTTTTGATGATTATATGATTGTGAAGATAGGTGCTTTTACAAAGCAAAAGGAAAAGTTTCTAAAAGAAATATTAAAAGTATTAAAAAATCCACGTTTAGATACAGAAGTATATGAATTATCTATGCGAGAAAAGAAATTACAAGTATCACTACGTCCAGAAAATTTATATGATGTTGTAGAACCATTTATAGATAATTTAATATGTTTTGACTATCCATTTTTAGATAGTGTTGCATATTTAGATACATTTTCATTTCAAGAATATCAAGAAATCATAAATCAACTTGATTTTTTAAACTATTGTATGATCGAAGTAATTGATAAAAATACTCATTGTACACAAAAAGAGAATAAAGAACTTGTTGTCAATTGATACCTATTTAGGTATCTTTTTGTGATAATAAAACGGGAGGTGCTTATGGAATTAGTAAAAGATAAAAGCGATATTTCAAAATTAAAAGACAACCAAATTTATGGTGATATTGAATTAAAGAATGCTCAAATCGAATGGAAAGGCAAAGGAAATATTTTATATTGTGTGGGTAAAATTCAATTACAAAATTGTAAAATTCGTTTTACGGGGAATCATTCATTAATTTATTTTGATGAGAATTTATATCCGTTTTCAATTAATATTCGAGTTGGAAATGATTCTGTATTTTATTTAGGAAAGGATTGTTATCTAAATAAAACTTCTCACGTGTATGCGAAAGAAAGAAAAAATGTATTGATTGGAAATCAGTGTTTACTTTCTTTTGACTGTTATTTTAGAACAGCAGATCCACATTTAATTTATGATGTAAATACCAAAAAGAGATTAAACTTTAGTAAAAGTATTTTGGTTGGAGATCATGTATGGATTGGTCAAAATGCATTACTTTTAAAAAATACAGTAATTGGTTCAGGAGCAATTATAGGTGGAAATTCTGTTGTGAGTGGAAAAAAACTTTCTTCAAATACCGCATATGCTGGCAATCCTATAAAAAAAATTAGAAACAATGTTTTTTATGGAAAACATATGTCTACACATGATTATGATTTAGAACAAGAAAAAAATAGTGAAATACTAGATATTGATGATTATTGTTATGAACAAGATGAATACACTATAGATTTAGAACAAATAGATCAAAAGCTACAACAATTTCATACAGTCTCTGAAAAATTAGAATATATAAAAAAATCATTGACGGATTATCAACATAAAAATAGATTTTATATAAAATAACACATATAAATGTGTTTTTCTTATTTCTCATGACAAATTCCTTATACAAACTAATTTATTTCTCATATGATAAATTAGGTAAGGGGGATTAAAATGTTTAGAAACCAATGCTGTGGACGAAATCAAATGATGGGCATGGGTCAACCAATGATGCCTATGGGTGGTAATCAATGTGGATGTCCAATTGTAGAACCAACTATTACAAAATGTGTAGAAAAAGAATTCTGTCACGAAGTACCACACGTATGCCCAATTCATACACACGTCATTAATCGTCATATTTACAGACATACTTATTCACCACAATTTACTTGTTCAGAAGAAAATCAAGTAGTGAATTTAGATTGTGGAAAATGTAGTCAATTTATGTAAAAGGAGTTTTCTCCTTTTTTATTGTCTTACAATGTGAATTTTATTGACGATAGTATAAACAATGTATAATATGGAAACAAGAATTTGTAGATGGGGGAATTCGAATGGAATTAGAATTCCTAGTAGTATTTTAAAAGCGCTATTGGTTAGAAGATACAAAATCTATACATGGTTCAGTTTTATGTGAATATGTGAGAAGTATAGATTATGAAATGAGAAATTTAAGGTTTGTAGAAAGATTAAGTGATAATGATTTAATCCGTGTCATGGCATTATTGCATGCTTGTATCGAAGCATAAAATAATTTGTATGGAAAGTTGAAATATATTGAATTGACATCTGTTTTTGCATTTGCTATTTTTATATCAAGAGGTGATAAGATGAAACATAATATGAGGTTAAATCATGATCCATTTGTTTTAATTGAAGAGGAAAGTAAAACAATTGAATTAAGATTAAATGATGAGAAAAGAAGTAAAATAAAAGTAGGAGATACCATTGTATTTGAAGATAGAACAACAGGAAAAGAATTAAATGTTAAAGTTGTTGCGTTACATCCATATGATAGTTTTGAAGAACTATATCAACATTTTAGTCCTATCTCTATGGGATATCGTGAAGGAGAAGTAGTAGATCCAAAAGATATGGAAGCATATTATTCGAAAGAAGAACAAGATAAATATGGCGTTTTAGGAATTGAAGTAGAGGTCATAAAATAAAGAACCAATTACTTTTGAATTGGTCCTTTTTTGTATTCATCTTCCCATAACTTTTTTTGTTCCTCTAAAGGAAGTGGTAACGAGTAACAAACTGTAATTCTCTGTTCCAATTTTAACATGTTACTGTTTCCTTTTGAATAAGTTGTAATAAGGGGAATTGTTAATTCCTTTTTTATTTGATTTAAATATTTTTTACCTTGGCTAGAAAAACCTAATATCCGAATATATTCTGGTTGTTTCATTTCTTTGGCTTCTTCTTTTGTAAAGTTACATAAAATATGTGTTAACATTCTTTGAATTCGATTATAAGTATATCGTTTTGTCTTTAATAGTTGAATCAGTTCTTGATAATTGTTTGCTTTCACAATTGCTTTTTTCATTCTGGCATTCATACCTTCATCTACGGTTTGGAAAATTTCTAAGTGATCATAGTGTGTCATGATTTGATATTTTAAATATGGAAAATATTGTTCGTTGGTAAGAATTGGTGTTTTAATTTTTACTTTACTTGGAACATATTGTGTAATATCTTGATTCTCTAATAATAACTTACGAATGCTTTCTGCACTTGTAATATGATTCTCTGATAGTTTGTGATAGTCATTGGTTCTTTTAATAGAGATTGGTGTAATATTTGCCTGTTGTTTTTTTATTTCACGGATATATGATAGAGCTAGTGTATCATTCGGCAATCGTATTTCTTTTCCAGTAATTACTTTTAAAGCATTAGAAAGAGCAGTTGGATAGTTTTTTCCAGAAGCCATTTCCTGTTTTACAAGTTGTCGATACTCTGGATGTTTTAACTGGATATCCGCAAACGTAGAAAACATTTCAAGATCATTGCTTTCACTTCCAAAAATAATTTTATCTACTAGTAGTTCTTTTAATAAGAAAATCGCTCCATAAGCAAAGTAATCAGCACTTTGGGTTGCAAAAGGGAAAGGAAGCTCTACTACTATATCTACTTCATAATCTAAAGCAATTTTTGTTTTTTCCCATTTATTTAAAACACTTACTTCACCACGTTCCAAAAAGTTTCCACCTAATATAATAATAAGGGGTTCTTGTGGAAACATTTCTTTTGCTTGTTGTATTAAATATAAATGTCCATTATGAAATGGATTAAACTCCGCAACAATCCCAACTGCCATAAAACCACCTCGACAATACTATAACATGAAACAACTTATTTGTCATATTTATTATTTTTTGCTATAATCGTAAGTCCAAAGGGGGCATGCCTGTGAATGAAATTATCAAACAGTATAAAGAACTTGAACAAGAAGAACAGGCACAAATATATTCTAACTCACAATATTGTTCTTATTTATATAAACAGTATTTAGATTACTTTTCAAGAGTAGAAAGTAAAGAAGACATAACTTGGAAAATTAATATAGCAGTGAAACAAACAGTGTTGGGAAGTTCATACCCCTTATATTTATTTCACCAAATGATACATGTTAATGAAAATGTTAAAGATGAAATAAAAATATTACAACAAGCAGGTATTAAAAATTTACACTTCCAATTTCCGATGATCTACTTTCAATATCAAGATCAAGAATATAAAATAACAAATTTATTTTCCACTCCACTTTCTAAACAGTTAAAAGAAAAATTATATGAAGATGTTTATATGAAACCGAGAAATTGTCATAAACTTACTATGGAGATTGCTAAAGAAATAAAAGGAGAAGTATATACTGGTTATTTACAGTTTCCTACTATGAACATGTTACATTCTTGGTGTGTAAAAGATGGATTCGTATATGATACGATGTATGATCTTGTATTAACACAAGAATTATATGAAATTATTTTTGAACCAGTAAATGTAATTGCTTTTTCTTTTGATCATATTTATAGTGACGAAATAGAAGTAGAAAATATAACAATGCCATATCCAGTTTATTTATATTGTGATTATAAAAATACAATGAAACAGAAGTGATTTGCAATTTCTACATCTTTTTAGTATAATGGAATGCGTGGGTGGTAAAGTATGAATATTGATTTTACAAAATTAAAAAGCCATATTGTGTCAGAAATTCCATTTGATCAAGAAATTCAAATTCCTGATACATTGTTAAAACAATCTGATTTATTAGATTTAAAACAAGTACATGTAACAGGAAGATTGTATTTAGATGCAATGGATGAATTCGCATTAAGTATGAAAATAAGTGGAATTATGGTATTGCCATGTGCGATTACGTTAAAGCCAGTTGATGTTCCATTTGAAACAACTGTAGATGATTCTTTAGAAAATTTATGCGAAGAAATGGATGAAACATTAAAAAAATCGGAAAATAGTATTGATATTTTACCAATTATATGGGAAAATATATTGATAGAAATTCCCATGAAAGTTGTAAGTGAAGGCGCAGAAGACTTATCACTACATGGTGATGGCTGGGAACTTATAACAGAGGAGAAACCAAAACAAGAGATCAATCCTGAATTGGAGAAATTGAAAGATTTGCTATAAGAAAGAGGTGAATTTAGATGAAATTAGAAATTCAATTATTTGCAGTACCATTTAGAAAAACAAGTAAAACAAGAAAAAGAATGCGTCGTACGCATTATAAAATTTCTGCAAATGAAATGACAACATGTCCAAAATGTGGCGCTACAATTAAACCTCATAGAGTTTGTAAAAATTGTGGAACTTATAAAGGAAAAGAAGTTGTATCAATGAATAAAGAAGAAGCTTAGTCTTCTTTTTTTGTATTGAAGATAAAAAAAGATGAAAGAACTAATAAAGTATGATACAATAAGAATAGAAAGTAAAGGATTGTAGAAGACTCGAGAGGTGTAGTAGATGAAAAGAGTTCTTGTTAGCCAAACGTTACCAGGTGGGTATTTAAGTAATAACTCCCTTATATATAAAAGAAGTTTAAAAGATTTTTGTTGTTGGGACTTAGTATTAAGTTGTTTTCTTTGTGGAAACAACTTTTTTGCGTATTGTTTCTT
>CAJKWD010000020.1 GCA_905203475.1 uncultured Acholeplasmataceae bacterium | reverse complement strand
CTAATGTAATTAAAGAAGTGAATAAACCTACTCTTGTTTTAGCTCATAACAAAACATTGGCAGGACAATTATATGGGGAATTAAAAGAATTATTTCCTAATAATCATGTAGAATACTTTGTCTCATACTATGATTACTATCAACCGGAAGCATATGTTGCAAAAACAGATACTTATATTGAAAAAGATGCTGCTATCAATGATGAAATAGATGAACTACGCCACTCTGCTACCTCTGCCCTACTAAAATACAAAGATGTCATTGTTGTAGCGAGTGTTTCATGTATTTATGGAATTGGTGATATAGAAGAATATCGTAAAAAAATGCTAACAATAGACGTCGGAGAAACGATTGATCGTGATGAAGTAATTGAGAAGTTAATTGAAATGTTATATGAACGTAATCAAATGGATTTAAAGCGCGGTGCCTTTCGAGTTCGTGGAGACACTTTAGAATTAGTGCCTATTAGTCAGCATGGTAAAGGAATTCGTATTGAATTTTTTGGTGATGAAGTAGAAAGAATTACTGAATTTGATACTGTTACTGGTGCTGTTTTAAGTTCTAAGAAAACGATCAGTATTTTTCCGGCAAGCCACTTTGTGACAAGTGAAGAAAAGTTAAAGATTGCTGTAAAAAATATAAAAGAGGAATTAGAGCAACAATTAGAAAAATTTAAAAAAGAAAATAAACTACTTGAATATCAAAGATTAATGGAAAGAACAAACTATGATATGGAAATGCTTTTAGAAACGGGATTTTGTCGTGGTGTAGAAAATTATTCTAGACCGTTAGCACTAAAACCTCCAGGAGCTATGCCTACTACATTAATCGACTTTTTTGGCGACGATTTCCTTTTAGTGGTTGATGAATCACATGTTACATTACCACAAGTAAGAGGAATGTATAATGGAGATAGAGCTCGAAAAGAAGTGCTTGTAAATTATGGTTTCCGTTTGCCAAGTGCATTAGATAATAGACCTCTTCGTTTTGAAGAGTTTGAAGGAAAGATTCATCAAGCAATTTATGTTTCGGCAACTCCAGGTGATTATGAGAAAGCATTAGCAGGTAGTCACATTGTAGAACAGATTATTCGTCCAACTGGATTGCTTGATCCAACGATTGAAGTAAAACCTACAAAAGATCAAATAGATGATTTATTAAATGAAATTCATAAACGAATTGATAAAAATGAGAGAACTTTGGTAACAACTTTAACAATACGTATGGCAGAAGAATTAACGACATATTTGAAAAATGCTGATATCAAGGTAGCATATCTCCATAGTGAAATAAAAACATTAGAACGTATGAGAATTATTCGTGATTTAAGATTGGGAAAATATGATGTTGTAGTAGGAATTAACTTATTACGTGAAGGAATCGATATTCCAGAAGTAAGTTTGATTGCTATATTGGATGCGGATAAACAAGGATTCTTACGTAGTGATAGAAGTCTAATTCAGACAATTGGACGAGCTGCTCGTAATAGTGAAGGACATGTTATTATGTATGCAGATACAATGAGTGATTCTATGAAAGTTGCCATTGAAGAGACAAGAAGACGTCGTGAAATTCAGATGAAGTATAATAAAGAACATGGAATTGTCCCTAAAACAATTATCAAAGAAATACACGAAGTGATTTCTAATAATCAGGAAATTGAAGAGAAGAAACCTGAGAAGATGAGTAAACAAGAGAAGAAGAAATTGATGATGGATATTGAATCAGAAATGAACCGTGCAGCTAAAAATTTAGATTTCGAACGTGCCATGGAATTAAGAGATATTTTATTTGAATTACAAAGTGAATAAAGGAAAAAAACAGTAGAGTATAACTAAACATATACTCTATTTGTGTCTAGAAATGTCATATGGAAGCAAAAAAGTGTAGATACCTGTTTGCATAGAATTATGATATAATATAGTGCAAGGATGTGAAATGATGAAAGTAATAATTGAAGATACAAATGATAAAAAAATACATTTAAATCGTATCATAGAATGGTTAGTAGGAATGGTAGGATATGCGATTATATTAATCGCTGTATCTTTATTATTTCCAAAAACGTTACAAATCGATTCTAATTTATTTGGTATGTGGGCACTTGTTGCTGCAATCATTACCTTTATTTTGAATAAAACAATAAAACCAATATTATTTTGGTTAACTTTGCCAATTACTGGTCTTACTTTAGGTTTGTTTTATCCATTTATTAATGTGTTTATACTTTATATGGTAAGTTTTTTATTACAAGATCATTTTCAAATTCATGGAATTTGGATGGCATTTTTGATTGCAATTATTATTTCTATTTTAAATATGTTAATGGATAGTATTGTATTAACTCCATTATTTAGGAGAAAAAGAGTATGAATCCTGTTTTAATACAATTTGGTAATATACAGATTCATTGGTATTCAGTCTTTATTGCTATTGGATTAATATTAGGTGGTTATCTTGTATTACAAGAAGCAAAACGTCATGGTATATCAGAAGATAAGATGATAGACTTCTTTTTCTTATTATTACCAATTGCTTTTATTGGAGCTAGATTGTATTTTGTACTATTTCATATAGATTATTATATGAATGAACCATTGGATATTTTTAAAGTATGGGAAGGTGGACTTGCAATTCATGGTGGTATTATCGCAGGCCTTCTGTATCTATTATATTTTACTAAGAAAAATCATTACTCTCCCCTTTTTTTCTGTGATATGATTGTTATTAGTTTAATTTTAGGGCAAGCAATCGGACGTTGGGGAAATTTTATGAATAGTGAAGCTTATGGTCCTGTTACAACTCTCTCTTTCTTAGAGAGTCTACATCTTCCTAAATTTATTATAGAGGGAATGTATATTAATGGTGTTTATCATCAACCGACTTTTTTATATGAATCTTTATGGTGTTTCTTAGGTTTTATTATTTTAGTGTTTTTACATAAAAATAAAAAGTTAAAATTAGGTTCATTAACTAGTTTTTATTTAATATGGTATGGAATAGAACGTTTCTTTGTTGAAAGCCTTAGAACGGATAGTTTAATGTTAAGAAATTTTAAAATTGCTCAAATTGTATCACTTTTATTTGTTGTTTCCGGCATTATTTTATGTGTGTTAAGTTTGAAAAAGTGGAAAAAGAATTATTGGGAGGAAAAGTATGAAAAATAATAAGTATCCATTCATTGTAATCGGTGGTGGTATTAGTGGTATGACAGCAGCGATTTATTTAAAAAGAGCTGGACATGATGTCATGATTTTAGAAAAAGAGATTCCGGGAGGGCAAATTAATCGTACTGCAGAAATAGAAAACTATCCGGGGTTTTTAACCATTGATGGACCTAGTTTAGCGATGAATGTATATCAACAGGTTCAAAATCTAAAGATTCCAATGATTTTTGAAGATGTTCTTGATGTAAATAAGGATCGCGAAATTACAATTAAAACAAAACAGAATGAATATATTTGTAATCGTTTAATTATCGCAACGGGAAGAATGCCGCGAAAATTGGAATTAAAAGATGAAGAAAAATATATAGGTCATGGTATTAGTTATTGTGCTTTATGCGATGGAGCGTTTTTTAAAGATAAGACAGTTGCTGTTATAGGAAGCGGAAACAGTGCTTTAGAAGAAGCCCTTTATTTAACAAGACTTTGTAAAAAAATAGTTATGGTAAATCGTAGTGAGAAATTTAAAGGAAGTCAACTTCTTTATGAAAAGTTGAAAGAACATCCTCAAGTTCAGTTCTTATATCAAACACAGGTTGTAGGAATCTTAGGAGATGAAGAAAAATTAACTGGAATTCAAATTATGCAGGATGAAAAGAAGTCAACATTACCATTAGATGGATTATTTGTTTATATTGGATCTACTCCAAACACTTCATTTTTAATGCATCTAGATTTACAACTTGATCATGACTTTATTGTAACAGATCAAGATATGCATACTAATATCGATGGAATTTATGCTTGCGGTGATTGCATCAAAAAAGAAGTTTATCAATTAACGACCGCAGTTGGTGATGGTGCAACAGCTGCAACAACAGCAGAAAAAGAGTTATAAAATTCTTTTTCTTTTTTTCTTTGATTATCAAAATAATTAAAATTATAGTATAATAATAGTGGTGATAGTATGAAAAAGAAGATTGTTGTTTTAGGTGGAGGAACAGGAATGTCTACTCTACTTCGTGGTTTAAAACAATTTCCAGTAGATATTACAGCAATTGTATCTGTATGTGATGATGGAAAAAGTACAGGACGTTTACGTCAAGAATTTAATACCATTGCTGTTGGTGATATGAGGCGTGTTTTAGTTGCTCTTTCGGAGGTAGAACCTCTTGTAGAGAAATTATTTAATTATCGTTTTCACACAACAAGTGATTTAGATGGTCATACTGTGGGTAATTTACTATTAACTGCAATGTCTAATATTAATGGTAATTTATCAGAAGGAATTGAAGCATTAGCAAAAATATTAAATTTAAAGGGACGTGTGTTACCTTTAACAGAGGATAATGTTGTATTGATGGCAAAGATGGAAGATGGAAGAGTCATTGAAGGAGAACATAATATTACAGAAACACATGGTGTAATAAAGAAAGTATATTATAAAGAAGAACCAGTAGTGAGTTCCGAAGTAATTCGTTCTATTAAAGAAGCGGATTTAATATTATTATCTATGGGAAGTCTATATACAAGTATTATTCCTAATTTGATTTGTAAAGATGTCATTCATGCCATTGATAAAAGTCATGCCCAAGTTATGTATGTATGTAATATGATGACACAACCAGGAGAAACAGATAATTTTACAGTAGCAGATCATGTAGAAGTATTAAATCGTTATTTAGGAAAACATAAAGTAGATAAAGTAATTGTAAATGAAGGTAAAATTGATAAGGTTTTAAGAGATAAATATGCTGATTTAGAACAAAAAGACCCTGTAAAAGTTGATATTGCTGCTTTGAGAAAATTAAATGTAAAAATTATTGAAGATGATTTTGTGATTATAGAAGATGGAGTATTAAGACATAATTCTATGAAATTAGCATTCCACATCTTCTCTAACTTGTTATAATGTCATTTACAGGATCAATTAAAGAAGAAGTAAGCAATTTAAAAACAACCAAAACAGATGAAATATCAGAATTATCCGCTTTAGTTAGAAATCTTGCTACAATTCACGACCAATATTTTCAAGTAACTACAGAAAATGAAAATGTTTCGCGTCGTATCTTTCAATTAATTCAAAAAAACTATGATGTAACAAGTAAGATTATTGTCCGTCGTGGATATAATTTTAATAAGAATTTACAATATATATTAGAAGTGAAATATAAAGAACATGAAATATTAGAAGATTTATCAATTATAGAAAACGGTAAGATGAGAATGGTACCTCATTCATATATTTATGATGATTTTGAATTAAGACGTTCTTATTTGAGAGGTGTATTTTTATCATGTGGCAGTATGAATGATCCTAAAACTTCTCGTTATCATTTGGAATTTGTCTTTAGTGATTTGGAATATGCAGAATTTATTCTGGATTTATTAAATGGATTTCGTTTAAATGCTAAGCTTTTAAAAAGAGAAAATAAATATATGGTATATATGAAAGAAGCTGAAAAAATTGGTGATTTTTTGAGAATTATAGGTGCTGATAAGGCAACGATGTATTATGAAGATATTCGTATTTATCGTGAAGAAAAAAATAGAACCAATCGTTTAAATAATTGTGAGCAGGCCAATGTCGAAAAATTAATGGAGACTGCTAATCAGCAAATAAAAGATATTCAGTATCTAAAAGAACATGATGTATTTGAATTATTAGATGATAAAGTACAGGAAGTGGCTAATTATCGATTAAAGTATCCAGAAGTATCTCTATTAGAGTTAAGCGAAATTATTAGTATGGAAACAGGTAACAAAATTACGAAGTCAGGATTGCACCATCGTTTTAAAAAAATAAAAGATTTAGCTAACAAGATAAAAGAAAGTGAAAAATAAATGAATTTGCGAAATTGCATTTTCATTTTTTTGTTTTTGTTATAAGATATGAGGAAGACATATTTGAAAAAATATAGTATAATGATGTATAGGTGATTCCATGGAAACAATGTTTAAAAAATTAACGTCTTTAATTCGTGAAAGTGATAATGTAATGATTATGGCTCATCATGATATTGACATGGATGCCTTTGGATCTTCTTTAGCACTTTATGAAATTGTTAGAAGTTTTGATAAAAATTCGTATGTTTTTTTGGAAAAATTAAAAGATAATATGGCAATTTCTCATGCATTGGAAAGTCTAGAAAAGGCAAAAATTGATATTGCTTTTTTAAACGAAAAAAATTATCTAGAATATAAACGAAATAATAGTTTGTTGGTTATATTAGATGTATATAAAAAGGAAATGTTAGAGTTTCCAGAAGTAGTAAATCAATTTGAAAAAATTGTAGTAATTGATCATCATGTGAAAAATATGACAACACAGTATCCTACATTATTTGAATATACTGCCCCTGATTTATCAAGTGTTAATGAGATTATGGTTGACTATTTGAAATATTTAAACAAAACGGTAAATCCTGTGATTGCAACGATTATGTTAGCTGGAATTGAAATTGATACTAATCAATTTAATGTGAAAACGACAGATAAAACGTATGAAGCTGCAGCTTTTTTAACTAAGATAGGTGCAGATCATGTTTTAAAACAGGAATTATTAAAAGAAGATAGAAATAGTTATTTAAAAAGACAGCATTTTGTGAAAAAAAGTTTTATGGTAAATCAACATATGGCTATGTGTATTTTAGATGAACAACATTATGAAAGAAAAGATTTAGCAGTGATTGCTGAAGAACTTTTAAAATTTGATAATGTTGAGGCATCTTTTGTAATAGGACGTTTAGATAAAGAAACTGTGTATGTAAGTGCGCGTTCTATTGGGAAAATTAATGTAGAAGAATATATGGAACAATTAGGTGGTGGAGGTCATACGACAGATGCTGCCACTAGTATTAAAAATAAAACAATTGCTGAAGTAAAAGAAGAATTAATTCAAGTACTGAATGGAAGGTGAAACAATGAAAGTAATATTTATTCGTGATTTAAAAGGTCAAGGAAAAAAAGGAGAAGTAAAAGAAGTAAAAGATGGATATGGAAATAACTTTTTAATTAAGAATGGATATGCTGTTTTAGCAAGTTCCGGAAATATGACAAAATTAAAGAATGAAGAAGCACGTCGTGGCATAGCAGAAACTTTAAAAGTTCACGATATGGAAGATATAAAAAAAGAATTAGAGGCAAAAACATTTGAATTCAATGCCAAAACAGGAAAAGAAGGAAAAATGTTTGGACAAATTTCTGTAAAACAATTAAAAGAAGCTTTGAATAAAGAAGGATTTCATATTGATAAAAAACAAATTCATTTGGATCATCCAATTCAAAGTTTGGGAACCCATTTTGTAGAGATTGAATTACATAAAAAAGTAATTGCGAAAATGAGAGTTCATGTAAAATAGATGTAGTTCGGGGGGATTGCTGTGAAGGAGAGAGTTATACCACATAATATAGAAGCAGAACAGTCTGTATTAGGATCTATGTTTTTATCTAAGTATGCTGCTCAAAAATGTGTAGAGAATTTGGATAAAGATTTGTTTTATTCTGATAATCATAAAAAAATATTTGAAGTGATGAGTGATTTATTAGAAAAACAGATTCCAATTGATTTTACAACTGTAAGTGCAGAATTAGATAAACGAAAATGGTTGAAACAAGTTGGAGATGTAGAATATTTAAGCGAATTAACAAATATTGTACCAAGTGCTGCCAATGTAGATAATTACATGCAGATTGTTGAAGAAAATGCTATTTTAAGGCGTTTAATTGAAGAATCTACTGAAATTGCTAATGACTGTTTTGGCGCAACTGGTGATATTAGTGAGTTATTAGACAATGCAGAAAAGAAGATATTAAACGTTGTAAAAACAAGAAAAGGAACAGAATTTCGTAGTTTATCTGATGTATTAAATAAAACACAGTTAGATTTAGAGAAATTATCAAAGAATAAGGGTGAAATCACAGGTATTGCCACTGGCTTTTATGATTTAGATCGAATTACTTCTGGTTTTCATGAGAATGAGTTAATTATCATTGCTGCTCGTCCAGCGATGGGAAAAACAGCGTTTGCTTTAAATTTAGCAATGAATATGGCGAATAATACAGATAAAGCAGTTGCTATTTTCAACTTGGAAATGGGAGCAGAACAGTTAGCAATGCGTATGATCGCTAGTGCAGGACAAATCGATAGTAGAAAATTGCGTACCGGGCGATTAGAGCATCAGGACTGGAAACGCGTTAATGAAGCAATGAGTAGACTTGCTAATAAGAAAATATATATTGATGATACACCAGGTCTTTCTATTAGTGATATTCGTTCTAAATGTCGTCGTTTATCGGCAAGTGATACAGGTCTTGCAGCCGTTATTATTGACTACTTACAGTTAATTAGTGGTTCTAGTAAATATGCTGGTCAAAGACAACAAGAAGTATCAGAAATCTCTCGTTCATTAAAAACAATGGCAATGGAATTAAACATTCCTGTTATTGCTTTAGCACAACTTTCACGTAGCGTGGAAGGCCGTGACGATAAGCGACCAATTTTAAGCGATTTAAGAGAATCAGGATCAATCGAACAAGATGCGGATTTAGTTGCATTTTTATATCGTGATGATTATTATCATAAAGAAAATGCCATTGATGAAAATACAAGTCGTAGCGAACTACTAATTAGAAAAAATCGTAGTGGCCCAACTGCGACTGTGGATTTAATATTTAAATTACAGACATCTACATTTTTAAATTTTATCAACCGTGAAGAATCATAGTGAATTGTTAGAATAGAAAGGTATGTGATTTATGAAGAAAATAGGTTTATTATTATTGGCAGTTATTTTGATTAGTACTGTATTTGTATCAGGATTTCAATCAAAAGGAGATGTAGAACCAAATACAGTATATGAAGTATATTTAGATGATGAAGTTATTGGACGTGTTAAATCAAAAGACGCATTAGAAGAGTATATTGACCAAAAGGGAGAAGCTTATAAGAAGAAATTAAATGCTGACAAGGTATATGCTCCCAATGGTCTAGAGATAAAAAAAGTGATCACATACGATGAAAAGGTAGATCGTGTTGCTGATATCTATCAGAAAATTTCTGAAAAAAAACCGTTTACAATCAAAGGATATCGTCTCACAATTCAAAATGGTAAAAAGAAAACGAGATTGTATATAGATAAAAAGTCAGTTGCAAAAGAAGCGCTAGAAAATACAGTAAAAACATTTGTTGGAACAGAAGAATATGAATCATATATGGAAGATACACAATCACCTGTAACCACAACTGGTAGTTACATTGATAATATTTATATTAATAACAATATGACTATGAGTGAAAGTTATATTCCTGTTACAGAAAAAATTTATACAGATTCTACAGAATTATCTCAGTACTTATTATTTGGAAAAAATAATAATAAGAAAAATTATACTGTGCAAGTAGGAGATACAATTAGTCAAGTAGCATTTAATAATCAAATTAGTGTGAATGAATTTTTAATATCAAATCCGGAATTCACAAGTGAAAAGAGTTTATTATTTCCTGGCCAAACAGTTGTAATTGGTATGACAGATCCACAAATTCAAGTAGTATCTGTTGTAAATCAAACATCAGATGTTGTAAATAACTATTCTACAGAAGAAAGATATGATTCTAGTAAATTGGTAGGAGAAGATGAAGTCATTCAAGAAGGAGAGAATGGATTAGATCGCGTAAAACAAGAGTTAACTTATATTAATGGCGATGTTATATCTACAGAAATTCAATCTCGTGAAGAATTAAAACCTGCTATCAAGAGAATTGTAGTTAAGGGTGATAAAGTAATACCATCTGTAGGATATGGCGCTTGGTATTGGCCAGTTCCAAGTCATTATGTAATTAGTCCTATGGGATACCGTGTCGATCCAATTAGTGGGGCACGTTCACTACATACAGGAGCAGATATTGCGGAAAGTTGTGGAAAACCAATTTGGGCTGCTAATAATGGTGTTGTAACAGAAGCAGCATACCGTCCAGATTTAGGAAATGGTAATTATGTAACAATTAACCATAATAATGGATATTATACTTTATATGCTCACATGTCTAAATATGTAGTTCATGTAGGGCAAGTTGTAGAAAAAGGACAATTAATCGGATATGTTGGAAAAACCGGTAGAGCTACTGGATGTCATTTACATTTTGAAGCATGGAGAAATGGAGCACCACGACGTGGTCAAGTCTATAATGCTCTACTCTTATACTAATGAAAGTAAGTGTTTTAGCAAGCGGTAGTAAGGGAAATTCCACTTATATAGAAACGAATCACCATAAGTTTTTAGTAGATCTTGGAACAACTTCAACTTATGTTGAAAAAAAATTAAAAGAATTAGAAATTGATCCAAAAGAAATTGAAGGAATTTTTCTTACCCATACACACGTAGACCATATTAGTGGTTTACGTGTCTTTATCAAAAGATATCATCCAGAATTATATGTAAGTCAAATTATGTATGATGAATTAGTAAAAACATATCCTGAATTTTCATATACGATTATCGATAAATATTTTGAAGTAGATACATTTCATGTAACAGTTTTTAAAACAAGCCATGATGTAGATGATTCCAATGGATATCTATTTGAAGAAGATAATGCCTCTATTGTTTATATTACGGATACCGGTTATTTAAATCAAAAATACTTTAGTATGTTAAAAAATAGAAGCGTTTATATTATGGAAAGTAACCATGATATTAATTTACTGATGAATGGAAAATATCCATATCATTTAAAACAACGTATTTTAGGTGATAGAGGTCATTTATCGAATGTCGATAGCAGTTATTATTTATCGAAATTGATTGGTAAGAACACAGAAAAAATTATATTAATTCACTTGAGTGAAGAAAATAATGATGCTAAAATTGCATATGAGACTTGTGTTGAGAAAATACCATATGAAATTCCTGTTATTATATCAACACAAAAAGAACAAACTGAGTTGGTGGAAGTATGATTAAAATTATTTGTATTGGAAAAGTCAAAGAAGCATTTTATCGTGAAGCAATTGCCGAATACCAAAAGCGATTATCTAAATATACCAAGTTAGAAATTATTGAAGTTCCCGATGTTACAACATCTAATATCGAAGAAAATATAAAAAAAGAAGCAAATATGATACAAAGGTATATTGGCTCTAAAGACTATGTAATAACATTAGAAATAGAAGGAACACAAGTTTCTAGTGAAGCATTTGCTCAAAAAATAGATTCAATTTATCAAACACATTCGACAATTACTTTTATTATTGGTGGTTCTTATGGATTAGATCAAAGTATAAAGAAAATGAGTCATTGGTCATTATCATTTAGCAAATTGACCTTTCCTCATCAGTTGTTTCGCATTGTATTGTTAGAACAAATATATCGTGCTTATAAAATACAGAACCATGAATCATACCATAAATAATTGAATAAAATTTATTAAATCGCTCATTATGACAATGTAAGGGAGCGATTTTTTATGAAGAAATATATTGTGATTGGATTAATATCTGTTTTGTTTTTTCAAACCTTAAGTGCGAAATCTACAAATGTTTTAATTCCCGAAGAAGCAATTCGCTTACGTGTATTGGCAAATTCCAATAGCACAGAAGATCAACAATTGAAAATGAAAGTCAGTGAAGCACTACAAGGAGATTTATATATGATGTTGAAAGATACAAAAGGAATTGATAGTGCTCGAAAAAAAATCGGAGCCAATTTACCTAATTTAAGAACAAAAGTAGCAACTACTTTACAACAACAAAATAGTCCCCTATCATTTCAATTAGATTATGGGATTCATCATTTTCCTGAAAAAACATATAAAGGAATTACTTACCCAGAAGGAGATTATGAATCTGTATTAGTTACTTTAGGAAAAGGGGAAGGAGATAATTGGTGGTGTGTTTTATTCCCTCCATTGTGTATTATGGAAGCAGAAGAAACAGAGGAAAAGGAAGATACTGAATATAAATTTTTTATCCAAGAACTGATTGAAAAATATTTATAGTTAGAATGCATAGAATTATTTAGGTGATTCTATGCATGTTTTCGTTATATTTTTAATTGCAATTAGTCTATCTATGGATGCTTTTTCGTTATCGCTTTTATATGGAACATTAAACTTAAAAAAACAATTTGTCTGGAAATTATCAATTATCGTAGCATGTTATCATTTCTTCATGCCATTACTGGGTCATTTTTTTGGTAAAATATTATTTCAAATATTACCTTTAGATCCAGAGTTTATTGTTTCTATTATTTTATGTTTTATTGGCATTCAAATGATATTTGAAAGTTTAAAGCAGGAAAAAGAAGTGAAAGAACTTCACTTAGCAGAATTATTATTATTTGGGTTTGCTGTATCAATGGATAGTTTTTCTGTGGGAATTGGTATTTCTGCCATCTCTTCTCATTTACTTTTATGCGCTCTTACCTTTTCAATTTGTAGTGGCTTTTTTACATGGTTGGGATTAAACTTAGGAAAGAAATTAAATAATCTGTTTGGTGTACTTGCCCCTATATGTGGTGGAATTGTTTTGATTATTTTAGGAGTAATATATGGTCTTTAATTGTTTTCTATGTTAAAACTTGTTATAATAAGAAAGGTGATAATATGTTAGAAAATACGAAACAAATGTTAGAGAAAGCAAAACAAGAAGGATATGCTGTACCTCACTTTAATATTAATAATTTAGAGTGGACAAGATTTATTTTAGAAACATGTGAAGAAGAAAAGAGTCCGGTTATTTTAGGAGTTAGCGAGGGAGCTAAAAAATACATGGTTGGATTTGCAACTGTTACTGAAATGGTAAAAGCAATGGTGAAAGAGTTACAAATTACAGTACCTGTTGCACTTCATTTAGATCATGGTAGTAGTGTTGAATCTTGTAAGGAAGCAATTGATGCTGGTTTTACATCAGTTATGATTGATGCTTCTAAGTATAGTGTTGAAGAAAATATTAAAATGACAAGTGAAGTTGTCGCTTATGCACATGAAAGAAATGTAACAGTAGAAGCAGAAATTGGACATGTTGGTGGAGAAGAAGATGGTGTTGCTTCAGAACTTGCTTATGCGAAAGTAGAAGACGCTGTTCGTTTAGCGAAAGAAACAGGAATCGATTCTTTAGCACCAGCCTTAGGAAGTGTGCATGGAATTTATAAAGGTGAGCCAAAATTAGATTTTGAGCGTATGAAAAAAATTCAAGAGCTTACAAACTTACCATTGGTATTACATGGTGGATCAGGAATTCCTGATGAATTGATAAAACAAAGCGTAGCATGTGGAATTTGCAAATTAAATATTAATACAGACTTACAACTTGTTTGGGCACAAGATGTAAGAACATTTTTAAATGAAAATCATACAGTATATGATCCTAGAAAGATTATTAAATCTGGAGAACATGCAATGAAAGAAAAAATTAAAGAGAAGATTCATTTGTTAAATAGTAATGGAAAAGCATAACAAAATAATGAGAATATCATAAAATATATAGGAGTGGAGAAATGAAAGAGTTAGTAATTCAGGGTGGAAAACCACTTTCAGGTACAATTGAAATTAGTGGTGCTAAAAATAGTGCCGTGGCACTGGTTCCGGCAAGTTTATTATCAGATGAGGAAGTTATCATTGATCATATTCCCAATATTACTGATATAGATGCTTTAGATGAGATTTTAGTTTATTTAGGAGCTACTTTAAAAAGAGATGGCTCAACTATGACAATTCATTCAGAACATATTCAAAATAAAGAAATTCCAGAATCAATTTCTAAAAAATTAAGAGCATCATATTACTTTATGGGAGCATTACTAGGAAAGTATAAAAAAGTAGAAATGTATTTTCCTGGAGGATGTGCCATTGGAAAAAGACCAATTGATCAACATTTAAAAGCGTTTGAAGCATTAGGTGCAACGATTCAAATTGATGGTAATAAATACAAAATAGAAGCCAAAGAACTAGTTGGAAATGATATTTATTTAGATTGTGCTAGTGTAGGTGCAACGATCAATGCGATGTTAGCAAGTGTGAAAGCAAAAGGAAAGACGATGATTCATAATGCTGCAAAAGAACCAGAGATTGTAAATGTAGCAACATTATTAAATAATATGGGAGCCGAAATTGAAGGTGCTGGAACAAGTGAAATCGTAATTTCTGGAGTTGAAAGATTAGGAAAAGCTTATATTGAAGTAATTCCTGATAGAATTGAAGCAGGAACATATATTATTTTAGGCTCTCTATTAGGAAATCCTTTGACAATTGAAAATATTATTCCAAATCATATTGAAGCATTGCTTTCAAAATTAAAAGAAATCGGTGTTCATTATGAATTATCAACCAATCGTATTACTGTTTGGGCTTCTAAAAATTTAACTCCGACATCAATTACAACAGCTGTATATCCAGGCTTTCCAACAGACTTACAACAGCCTATTACAACTTTATTAGCATGTATACCAGGTAAATCTAAAGTTATAGAAACAATTTATGAAAATCGTTTTCAAAATGTCCCATATTTAAATGAATTGGGGGCTAATATCAATATACAAGGTGATACTCTTTCTATTGAAGGGGTTAATCAATTACATGGAGCTAAAGTACAAGCAACAGATTTAAGAGCAGGAGCATGTCTATTTTTAGCAGGATTAAAAGCAGATGGTACAACTGTAATAGAACATGTGGAATATGTGTTACGAGGATATGAGAATATTATAGAAAAATTAACCAATGTAGGTGCTAAAATAGAATTAAAAGAAATATAGTAAAAGTAGAGAAATCTACTTTTCTTTTTTTTGGAGGAGATCGTATGAAATTAAAAACTGCTCTCGTTCTTGCTTTAACATTGTTTGCTGTTTTTGTAATTTATTTATCACATATTGATAAGAAAGTATATTATGTAGCACTCGGTGATTATCAAGCTTTAGGATTAACAAATGAAGGAGAAATTACCTATGGGTATACAGATTATTTGAAAGATACATTAAAACAAGAAAATAAATTAGAAACATATATTATTGGTTATGCTCAAGATAATGCGAGAATTACTGATCTTATAAATGATATTGAGCAAAACAAAAAAATCCAAATAAAAAATAAAACACAGACTTTAAAAAATGCTCTTATCAAAGCAGATTTAGTGACACTATCCATTGGTATGAATGATTTATTTTATAAGATTGGTGTCAATCCTGATTTACAATCATTAAACTATAGTGAAATATATTATCATATTGATGAGATGATGGAAGATATGGAAAATTTATTTGAATTATTAAGAGAATACTGTAAAGAAGATATTATCATGACTAATTTTTATAATCCAATTGATATTCAGAATGAACAATTAAATGAAGTTTTGAATTATGCCAACAAAAGATTAGATGAATTAGCGGATATTTATCAGATATCAATTGTAGATATAAATAAAATTTTTATAGAACGTTCAGATCAAGTACAAAGTATTTATCCAACAAAAGATGAATATCAAACAATGAGTGAGAGAATATGTGATATGATGTATAAAACTTTGTTAAAAAAATAAAACATGATATAATGCTAGTGAGGTGAAAATATGAATCAGAAAAAATTATTTGCTAAAATTTTTCTATGGATGTTTATTGGACTATTAATTACATTTGGAACTGCCTATTACGTATCTACACAAGAGTTTTTAATCTTAAATATCTTAAGATTAAGCTGGATATGGTTTTTACTAGAAATAGGAATTGTCATTTTCTTAAGTGCGAGAATTACTAA
Organism: uncultured Acholeplasmataceae bacterium; assembly: GCA_905203475.1. Classification (GTDB taxonomy): domain Bacteria; phylum Bacillota_I; class Bacilli_A; order RF39; family UBA660; genus UMGS2016. Next base: position 3,740 of record CAJKWD010000020.1, on the reverse strand, counting down.
GATGAGTTCATTTACAGCAAAACTATCTTTTGCACTTTATAGCTTTATTACGGGATTAACATTATCATATATTTTCCTATTATTCTTGTTACCATCCATTTTAATTATTTTCTTAGCAACTGCGATTATGTTTGGTGTATTTGGACTATTTGGATATTTTACAAATGTAAACTTATCAAAGTTATCAACTATTTTATTAATGGGATTATTAGGAATTATTATAGCAGGATTAATTAATATATTTATTGGTAATACGACTGTTGACTTTATAATATCTATTATTGGTGTTGTTGTATTCACAATTTTCGTCGCTTATGATATACAAAAAGCAAAAATGTACTCTACTTTAGAAACAATTCCAGAAGATAATTTAGCTATTTATGGAGCATTAAATTTATATTTGGATTTTATTAATATTTTCTTACATCTATTATCTCTTTTTGGAAATAGTAGAGATTAAATAAAAATACTTGCCAAATAATTAGAAATTTGATATATTATATAAGTATTTATTATCTATGACATGAATTTGTCATGGCGGAAGGAGAGATTACAGTATGAAAAAGAATATTCATCCAGAATATATGGATGCTACTGTTACTTGTGCTTGTGGAAATACATTCAAAGTAAGAAGTAATCGTAGTGAAATTCATGTAGAAGTTTGTAGTCAATGTCATCCAGCTTATACTGGTAAAAATTCACAATCAGGAAAAAGAGCAGGAAATATTGAAAAATTCAACAAGAAATATAATCGTACAACGAAAGAAGCATAAGCTTCTTTTTTTTGTCAAAAAAAATCGCTTTTATAAGCGACTTATTTATCAATTAAGTGAAGATTATCTAATAATATACCAGTTCCTTCCGCAACACATGTAAGTGGGCTTTCAGCAATAAATACAGGAACTTTTAATTCATGAGATAATAGTTGATCAAATCCCTTAATTAAAGAACCTCCACCCGTAAGTACAATTCCTTTATCGATAATATCTGCAGATAATTCTGGAGGAGTTTGTTCTAATACATTTTTTGCTTGATGAACAAGTAAATATACACTCTCACGTAATGCTTCCTCTATTTCATCAGAAGAAAGTGTAATTGTATGTGGAAGACCTGTTACTAAATCTCTTCCTCTAACTTCCATTTTTTCAACTGTATCACTTGGATATACAGATCCGATTGTCATTTTAATTTCCTCAGCAGTACGATCACCAACTAATAACTTATATTTATCTTTAATATATTTAATAATATCGTTATCAAAAGTATTTCCTGCTACTTTAATAGAACAACTTGTTACAATACCACCTAGAGAAAGGATTGCAATATCTGTTGTACCTCCACCGATATCAATTACCATGTTACCGCTTGGTTTAGAAATATCCATTCCCGCTCCAATTGCAGCAACTTTTGGTTCTTCTTCTAGAAATACTTTTTTTGCACCTGTTCTTTCAGCAGCTTCTTTAATTGCGTTTTTTTCTACTTGTGTAATATTAGATGGACAACAAATTAAAATACGTGGTCTTGATAAAAAACTTTTTCCATTCACTTTACGAATATAGTGATTTAACATAATTTCTGTTAAATTAAAATCAGCAATCACTCCATCTTTCATTGGTCTGATTGCTTGTACTCTACCAGGAGTTCTTCCTAACATTTCGCGCGCTTCAGTTCCAACGGCAAGTGGCTTTTTTGTTTCAGAATCAATGGCAACGACACTAGGCTCATTTAACACGATTCCTTGACCTTTAATGTATATTAAAACATTTGCTGTTCCTAAGTCTATTCCAATGTCTTTTGTAAACATTTACCATCCCTCCTCGTATTAACTCTATCTATTATATCACAAACTCTCTTGAATGAATAGGAAAATTATTGTTTCTGATACTTTTTTTTCGTTGATTCTCCTCCCCTAATATGACGAATACAGTTATGAAAATTTAAAATTTTTTCTACTTCTAGATATAATGCATGATCTACTTTTTTTAATCTCTCATGTAAATCCTTATGAACAGTACTTTTTGATATATAAAAGTGATTTGCTATCTCTCTAACAGTATACCCAGTTTTTAACATATAATAAGCTTCATCTAGCATTCTTTTATGAATTTTTGTATTCATACTTCACCCCTTAATTCATTATATAAATAAGAGTTTTATTTATACGAAAAAAAGAGCATTTGCTCTTATTTTTCTTCTACTTTTTTGTCGAAATAATCATTAGGATTCACAGTTTGTCCATTGTCGATTAATTCGAAATGTAAATGATTTCCTAAATCTTTTTCTACATTAGAAGTACCACTTTTACCAAGGACTTGACCTTGTTTTACAGTATCTCCTTGTTTCACATTTGTACTACTAAGACTTTGGTAAACACTGATTAAATTATTGTCATGTTTTACCTCGATAATTTTTCCCAGTAGTTCATCATCTTCAACACTACTAACAGTACCATCTAGTATTGCTGTTACATCGAAGTTATCTTTTCCACCATAACTGATACCACTATTTTGTAAATAAGTTGATTCATATAGGATTAGAGAATTTTCTTGCTTAGAACTATCAGCTTTATAATCATAATAATCTTTTACAACTGTGATGTCTGGATCTGTATATGGTCTTGTAATAATGATATCGTCATTCACAACAGGTTTTGCATTATCAAAGATAGTTTCTGATACATAGCCGTATTTATCTTCATCTTTGAATCCTTCTTGGTGTACGAGACTTTCAATCATGTATGCACAACCTAATACAAGAACAATCGCACCTACATAAACAAAAGGAATTACTGACTTTTTTAGTCTTCTTTGTTTCACACTATCACCTCTATTTAAAGTGTGAACAAAAAAAGAAAATTTATTCAATTTTCTGTATTTCGATTCCTTGATAATAATATTTTAGTATTTCTTGATAATTTGCTCCATTTTGAGCCATTCCATATGCCCCATATTGACTCATTCCAACACCATGACCAAATCCTTTTGTATGAATTATAATTTGATTGCCATTCTTTTGTATTTCAAAGAAACTAGAACGAAGTCCAAGCGCTTTCGTAACATCTGTCGCATTAAAATCTTTGCCATTGATATTTAATGTTTTAATTCGACCAGTAGATGTTCGTTTTGTAACTTGAACAGAAAAGTTAGAATTTGCGTCTAGGTTTAGTTTCTGATAGAATTCTTCGACAGTAAATGTCTTTGAATCTTCAAAAACAGGTGATACATCTTTCTCCCAATCTGATTTAACGCTTTTTAAATAAGGTAAACTCTCTTGAAAGACTTCTTCACAGTTTTCAGTATAACCAGTACTAGTTGAAAAAAAGAAAGCTTGAGCAATTTCACCTTGATACGCAAGATATTCCCCTTGCGTTTCTAAGACTGCTTGTTGAATTTTATTTATTTTTTCATTATAATCATCTTTCCAGCGTTCTTTTAATTCTTCATCATTATAATATACTTGATTTGCAATAGTATCTACTACATCGTATTCTTGATCTTTCGCATATTCTATTTTTCTTAAAACATATGTCCTAGCAGCTACCGCCTGTGCTTTTAGAGCTTCCATAGGAAATGTCGTTGGCATTTCACCAGATAAAACACCAACGACATAATTTTCTAATGGAACATTTTCAATTATGTTTTTTCTCTCTCTTTTTACTCTAACAATTTGATTTGTTTGAAAGTGAACAGTTGTTTTTTCTTTTGTTTGTAGTAGAAGAACCATCATACATGGTACTAATA
>CAJKWD010000019.1 GCA_905203475.1 uncultured Acholeplasmataceae bacterium | reverse complement strand
TTATTTGCTTGATTATGTGGTGTTGACATAAACACTTCCTCCTTTATTTTCTCCTTAAAGTTTAACATATTCTTTTTCAATTGATAATAACTTTTAAGAATTTTGTACTTTTCCATCCTTTAAATAATAATATGTTTCAATTTCAGAAGCCTCATTCAATTCTTTTCCTTGTATAGCTCTAACAAGATGTTCAACATAATCATCTTCATTACCTGCACCTAAAATAGCCATATACCCTTCTAAAAAGACCATTGGTCCATAACCGTAATCATCTTCGTTAAAATCAATGATTTGATCAATATGATTTTGATAACTTTCTTTCATTTCATCAAGCGTTTGTTCATCATCCATATCGTAAGCTTTTATTTTCATATGTTTACCAAACTCTTTTTTTATTGCTGGAAGAACATTCTTTTTAAAATGTTGACAATTTGAACAATCTTTTAAATAAAAATAAGTTAATTGATATGTCTCTTTCCATTCATTTTTTTGATTTTGACAACCAACTAATGGTACTAATAATAAAATAATTGTTAAAATAATTACTTTTTTCATACTATTATTATATCCATTTGATATGAAAAAATTTGTCAAATAAAAAAAGAAGTAAAACTTCTTTCTTATACAATGATTGCTGAATTAACAAAAAAATCATAAAAGAAATTAACAACTAAATAAGATAATCCTAAACTGGTCATTAAATATAGCAACTTTACTTGTAATTCATGATTTTTTTTAAATTTATTGTTTAAATTTAAAGAATCAAGTGCAAAAATAGAAAGAGGAACTACAATAATATATAAAATTGTTTTAATTGTCATAATTATCAATTTCCTTAATTCTTCTTTGATAGCGTTCAGTATTCATAAATGGTGTATTTAAAAAGGTTTTTACCATTTCGAGTGCTAAATCATCTGGTGTTGTTTCTCCTAAAGTTATGACATTGGCATTATTATCTCTTCTTGTCATTTCTACTTCATGAATATTATTTACTTTTGCGCATCTTACATGATGTACTTTATTACAAGCAATACTCATTCCTATACCAGAACCACAGATTAATATACCATAATCAATTTGATGATCACGAATTGCTTCTCCAACTTGAAAAGCATAAGTTGTATAGTCCACGTTCTCTGTTGTATCTGTTCCAAAATTAATTACTTCATATCCTTGTTGTAGTAAATAGTTTGAAATTACTTGTTTTAAATGTACACCATGATGATCATTTCCAATTCCTATTTTCATAGTGCCTCCTTATGCATTATTTTTATTTGTGTCAGTTTTAACAAGTGTTTTTTGTTTTTCTCCTAATTTTATATTTTCTTGATATACATGTTCATGATTGTCAGTAACATGGTCTGTACCAATAGTAACTGCTTCTCCTTCTTTCATTTTATGAATGGTTTCTTGATTAAGTGAAACTTTATATGGTTCTTCAGATTCCTTCCCATTAGAATTTACAATCGTCTCTTTTGTTGGATCAAATAAAATTGGTGTTGGTTCTTCAGGGTTACAAATAATAAATTCTTCTTCTTTTTGATCAGGAGTTTTGGCTTTAATTAAATGGGAATCTATTTTTAACATTTTTAAAACATTGTGAGAAATTGTCGCAATTTCTTCTTGTGACATCTTTTCTTTTTGTTCTTTTCCAAAGCGAGACAAAATTTCAATTGCTCTATCTTCTAGCGAAGATGTTGTTGCACGGTATGATTCAATTTGCGCTAATAAAGTAGGATAATAGGTATTGAAATTAGTGTTATTTACAAAGTTTTTTGTCCCTTGATATACTTCACTTTGAAATGGAGATACTCCATCTTGATTTGCACTTAGTTCTTGAATTTTCTTTTCAGCAAATTTTGTGACACGATTCATTTGTGTTTCGTTTGTATCTTCTTTGACCGCAGATGCTTTTTTCATAATTGCATCCACATTCATAGAAAATTTTTGAAATAATTCATCATAGTTTTTATCTACTTGTTTTAGGTAATCTTTTGAGCATTCATTTAAAGTTTTTTCTACTTTTTTGAAATTAATGTTTTCACTTTCTTTGGTTTTTCTAGCATTAGCTATTAACGTATAAATACCATCATCACAAAATAATTCCTGTTTTTTTTCACAAACAGTTTTTAATCTTGTATTGATACTATTTTTCGCATTTTTAACCCCAGTTTCAATTTCATTGATAGTATTTGGTAAGTCATTTGTTTCAAAGCTTGGTTTTTCTACCTCACTACTTAATGAATCAGGTAATGTTTTTAAATATTTTTCCATATCTTGACAGCAAGAAAATAATTCTTTATTGGTATGTTCTACATGGTCATTATGGCTATTATTAAAAACTCTTGAAACTTCGTCAAAAGGTGTTTTTATTCCATTTTCTTTTAGAAGAGAATATACTTTTTGTGAGTATTCAAAAGAACGTAACAAATTATTTTTTGTTAGCTCATGAAATAATGAATCTGCTGTTAAGTTAATATTCACCGCATTTTGTAGTTCATAAATAGCTGCTACATTTGCCATAAAAACCACCTCTATATTTTCCTATAATTCTAACAATAGTATAGCACACACTCTTCTAAAACTGTATAAAAAACGACAATATTAGAGTCAAGCAATTGTCAACAAAATAATCGCATGGGATTTAGTGAATTTATTGACGGAGCATATAAAAAACGTTATACTAATAATAATGAAAAGAAAGGATGATAAAAGTGAAATTTGAGGAATTATCAAAAGAAGAATTTACAACCTTTGAAAAAAATCATCCATATGGAAGTTTTTATCAAACCATTGGTTGGGGAGAATTGAAAAAAAGAAATGGTTGGAACTACTATTTAGTAGGATTAAAAGAAAATGATAAAATTTTAGCAGGAGCGATGTTACTAGAAAAGAAATTACCATTGGGTCTTTCTTTTATTTATTCGCCACGTGGTTTTTTAATTGATTATTTAGATGAATCACTACTTTCTACATTTACAAAGGAAATAAAAAAATTTGCTCGTAAGCATCATGCGATTTTTGTAAAAATAGATCCATATGTACAATTAAGAGAACGTGATATTAATGGAAATGTTGTAGAGAATGGGTTTAATAATGAAAAAGCAATTACAAATTTAAAACAGTTAGGTTTCCGTCATAATGGTTATACTTTAAATATGGAGGACTTACAACCTCGTTTTGCTTTTGCCCTTGATTTAGAAGGAAAAACAACAGAAGAAATTCTAAAAGATATGGAATCAAAAACACGTCAACTCATCCATAAGAATGAGAAGAATGGAATTATCACGAGAGAAATTACAATTGACGAGATTGATAAATTTAAGAAAATTATGCAACATACTGCTGATCGTAGAGGATTTATTGATCGCCCGCTTAGTTATTATAAAAATATGCTAACAGATTTAAAAGATGGAGCAAAAGTAATTATTGCCGAAATTGATTTAGAGGATTACAATCAACGTTTGAAAAATGAAATCTCTGCATCTCAAAAAATTGTGGAGGAAAAAGAAGCGGCATTAAATGATCCTACTAAAAAAATCAATCCGGATAAAACGAAGAAAAAAATTGAGCAAGAAAAAGCCAATATTGCACGCCTTACGAAAAAATTAAACGAAGGGGAAGCATTATTAAAAGAACATGGGAAAGTATTAACACTGGGAGGTATTATTTTTATGCTTCACAGTAGTGAAATTTTAGCATTATTTGGTGGCTCTTATGAAGAATACAAAGATTTTTTAAGTCCTTATTCAACTTATTTTCATATGATTCGTTATGGAGTAGAACATGGCTATAAAAAATATAATTTTTATGGAATTAGTGGAGATTTTAAAAATAAGAAAAACGAATTATATGGTTTATATGATTTGAAACGTGGTTTTGGTGGACATGTAGAAGAGTACTTAGGAGAATTTGATTTAGTAACCAAACCCTTTATGTACCATGTATATCATATTGCGTTTGCATTATATGGAAAATTAAAAAAATGGAAAAGGAAGAGGGGATAACGTGCAATTTTGTGAGTTATCAAAAGATGAATTCCGTGAATTTTTAGATCACAGTCCATTACAAACTTTTTTACAAACTCCAGAAATTGGGGAACTGCGTAAAAAGGGTGGATGGCGAGTTCATTTTGTAGGAGTAAAGGAAAATAAGAAATTAATTGCGGCTAGCATGTTAGTAAGTAAAAAGAATTTTATGAATTCTTATGAATTTTATTCATCACGTGGTCCATTATTGGATTTTAATAATCGTGAATTAGTGGTATTCTTCTTTCAGCAATTAAAAAAATATATTCAAAAGAAAAATGGTTATATTTTAAGAATTGATCCATATTTAATTTATCACCAACGTGATATTGATGGTAATATTGTAGAACATGGTATTAATAATGAACCAGTAGTTCAATTATTAAAAAAAATAGGATTTAAGCGTAAAGAAAATCCTGAGCAAGTTCAATATATGTTTTCAATTGATTTAGGAAAACCAAATGAAGAAATATTTCAATCTTTTCGTTCAAATGTTAGAAATTATATCCGTAAGACAGAAAAAATGGGGATTGTTGTAAAAGAGCTTACAAAGGGTGAGTTGCCTATTTTGAAAAAGATTACAGAAGAAACAGGAAAAAGAAAAGGGTTTGTGGATAAATCATTAACGTATTATGAAGATATGTATGATTTATTTCATCCTCGTGGGGAAATCCGTTATTTGTTAGCTTCTATTTATTTAGACGATTATCTAGAAAAGTTACAAAAGGAATTGAAAGAATATGAAACAAGATTAGACAATACGGAAGATGTTCATTCTAAAAAAGGTCTTAGAAAGTCTTTATCTATCAATATTGAAAATACAAAAAAAAGAATTGACGAGACAGAAAAATTAATGCAAGAAAAAGGAAATCAATTGGATTTATCAGCAGCGATGTTTATGTTGACTGGACATGAAGTTATCTATTTGTTTAGTGGTAACTATGACGAATATATGAAATTTAATGCGCAATATGCAATTCAATGGAATATGATTCAATATGCCAATGAACATGGTTTTGATAAATATAATTTTTATGGAATTAGTGGTAATTTTGACGAGAATGATTCCGAATATGGCGTTTATGAATTCAAACGAGGCTTTTCTGGTTATGTTGAAGAATTAATTGGTGAATTTCAAATGCCAATTAATATGAAGAAATATACATTATTTAATATTATCAACAATACCAAACGCTTTATAAAAAGATGCATAGGGAGGTAATCTATGAACTATGAATTTAAAACTAATATAGCAAAAACAGAATTCGAACAATTTACTAAAAATGCTGAGATTCTCTCTTTTATGCAAGAATATGGTTGGGCTTTTGTTAAAAGTGAGTGGAAACACTTTCATTGTGGGTTATATCGTGATGGAAAGTTAGTGGCCACAGCTCTTGTGTTAAAACGTTTATTACCACTTGGTATTTCTCTAATGTATATTCCAAGAGGTATGTTAATTGATTATAAAGATAAAGAATTATTAAATGTTTTTACAAACCATCTTCATCAATTAGCTAAAAAGGAACATGCATATGTATTGAAAATCGATCCAAATTTCTGTTATAAAGAATATTCAATTAAAGAAATAGAAAAAAATGAAACTGTGGAAATTCCAAGGAACTATTCGATAGATTATGATGAAAAACATCACAATCTATTATCTTGTGGCTATCGTTTTAAAGGATATACAAAATCTATTCAAGAAACATTGCAACCACGTTATCACATGTATATTCCATTGATTAATACAAATAATGAGTTTTTAACTCCAGCAGAGGTAAAAACAAGTTTTAAGAAAAGAATTCGTAGTTATATTGGAAATTATCATGAAAAAAGAGGTGTTACTTATTTCCATACTACAGATCCAAAATACTTAGATATGTTTATGGAAGTAATCACCCAAACAGAAAAACGTCAAAACATTCGTTTACGTAATAAAGCATATTTTGAAAAAATGATGGAAGAATATAAAAATGAATCGTATTTATTTTTTGGAATGTTGAATTTACAAACATATCTTAACTTTTTAAAAGAAAATAATGGAAAAGAAGAAGAAATCAATGAAGTAACTACTTTACTAAACGAAGGACAAGTAGAAATTCCGTTATCAGCGGCTTTTGTTATTATTCCACAAAATAAGGGAATCAAGACAAGTGAATACTTATATGCAGGAAATCATTTGTTATTTACAAAACTAAACGTATCAGTAGGATTGGTATATGAAATTTGCAAATATTCACTTGAACAGAAATGTCAGTATTGTAATTTAGGTGGGATTAATGGAACTTTTGACGATCATTTAACTCCATTTAAATCAAGATTCAATGCTATTGTATTTGAATTTGCTGGAGAATACGATTTAATCATACAGCCTGTTCGTTACCATTTATATGAATTTGGTATGCCTATTTTAAAAAAGATATATCGTTTCATCCGTAGAAAATAACAAAATAGTAGAAAATATAACAATTTTTTGATAAAATGAAGTTGGTGGTATACATATGAACAATGAAGTTATTAGACAAGTCTTTCTCATGTTAGGAACTACTTTCCTGTTTTCGCTTTGTATTACACCGGTAATTAAAATGATTGCCAAACATGTCGGAGCAATGGATATTCCAAATGAAAGAAAAGTACATAAAGTTCCAATGCCAAGGTTAGGTGGACTATCTATTTTCTTTGGATTCTTACTTGGCTATATGTTATTTGGGGAACAAAGTATTGTTATGAATTCAATATTAATCGCTAGTTTTGTAGTAATTTTAATTGGAGTATTTGATGACATTAAGCCGTTGAAAGCTTCGGTGAAATTTATTGGGCAACTTGTTGCTGCATGTATTATCGTATTTTATGGAAATATTATTTTAAAAGATGTCAGTGCATTCGGACTTTATATTGATTTCGGATTTTTCTCTATTCCGTTTACAATTTTCTTTATTTTGGGCTGTATTAACTGCATGAATTTAATTGACGGATTAGATGGACTTGCTGCAGGTATTTCTAGCATCTATTTCGCAACAATTGGTATTATTGCAATTATGCAAGGAAAATTTGGATTAGATTTCTTATTAACATTTATTATGTTAGGATCTACATTAGGATTCTTAGTTCACAATTTTAATCCTGCAACTATCTTTATGGGTGATAGCGGATCGATGTTCTTAGGACTTATCATTTCCGTAATTGCTTTACTTGGATTTAAGAATGTAACAATGACTTCATTAATTATTCCATTACTATTACTTGCAATTCCAATTTTGGATACTATATTTGCAATTATTAGAAGAACTTTAAAAGGAGAGAAAATATCTACTCCTGATAAATATCATATTCATCATCAATTATTAAAAAGAAATTTATCGCAACGTCAAACAGTATTAGCAATCTATGTGATTAACATTCTATTTGCAATTGCATCGATTGTATATGTTTTGAAAGATGCAAAATTAGGATATATTATTTATGGAATTTTATTAGCCATCGTTCTTGTCTTTATTTTAACAACTGATGTTGTATATGATAGTTCTAGTTTGAGAGATAAGATTAAAAGAAAAATATTAAAAAAAGAACCAGAGCCAAAGAAGAAAGAAGTTAAAAAAGAATCAGATAGACCAAAGACTAAAAAAAACAAACCTAAGAAAGTAACAAGAAAGAAGAGATAATCTTCTTTTTTTGTTTATTCATGGAAAAAACATCCATACTAAAACTAGGTGAGAATCATGATAGAAAATATATTTCAAACAAATTGGACAGAATTACTCGATGTTACATTGCGAGCAACCATTTCTTTGGTAACTTTATTTTTAATTACAAAAATGTTGGGAAAGAAACAAATATCACAATTAAGTTTATTTGATTATGTAATTGGTATCAGTATTGGAAATTTTGCTGCAGAGATGACTATTAATTTAGAGTCAGATTATTTACATGGTATTTTAGCCGTTGTTATTTTTGGTGTTGTCGCATATCTTGTAAGTATCTTAACCATGAAAAGTATCCATCTAAGACGCTATTTTATGGGAACACCTACTCTTTTAATACAAGATGGAAAATTGCTAGAAAAAAATATGAAGAAAGTAAAATACGATATGAATGATTTGTTAGAACAATGCCGTATTAATGGTTATTTTGATATCAGTGAGATCAAATATGCTTTAATGGAAGCAAATGGAACGGTAAGTATTTTACCATTTGAAACAGAAAGACCATTAAAAGTAAAAGATATGAAGGTAAAACCTAAAAAAGAAGGGCTTTGTGCAAATGTCATTATCGATGGAAAGATTATGCCCCACAATTTAGAAAACTTTAATAAAACAACAGATTGGTTAAAAAAGAGTTAAAAGTAAAAGGATATGAAGATATAAATGATATTTTACTAGCAACATTAGATGTAAATGAGAAATTACAGATATATGAGCGAAATTTAGATGAAAAGATTAAAAATGTATTAGAATAAATGTCAATTAGGTGTCTTTTCATAGTTTAGATATAGTAATTTGTAGATTTTTTTGATAACATGTATCAAGGTGATAGAGTATGCAAGAAGCAATGAATCGACAATTTTGTGCTTCTGTCTTTATTATTAATCCAGAAAATTTAAAGATTTTATTGGTACATCATAAAAAATTTAAAAAATGGGTCCAACCTGGAGGACATATAGAGGCAGGAGAAGCACCGGAAGAAACCGCAGTGCGTGAAGTTTTTGAAGAGACAGGAATGAAAGTTAAATTACTTGGGGAACATTTTCCAAGAGAAAATGACTTTATTAAGCCAATGGGAATTCAATGTAATCGTAATTTATTAGGAGAAATACATATTGATATTTTATATGCAGGTATTCCTCAAGATTCAATCGAAGTAAAAATCAATACAGATGAAAATGATGGCGTTAATTGGTTTTCTAGAGCAGAATTAGAACATTTAAATGTCTTTCCTGATATTTTAATTACAATGGATCATATTTTAAAGACATATTTTCATCAAGAAGGACAATAAATCCTTTTTTTGTAAACAAAAATTATCGTATAGGTTTACTTTTTTGCTTTAAAAAAGGCAAAATATTTACATGTTTATAAAAATTGTGGTATAATAGCACAGGCCAAAAAGGGAGTGTTTGTATGAAAGAAATTAGAAATATTGCGATTATTGCTCACGTAGACCATGGAAAAACTACTTTAGTAGATCAATTATTAAAGATGTCGGGAACATTTCGTGAAAACGAAGAAGTAGGAAGTATGGATTCAAATGCCTTAGAACAAGAAAGAGGTATTACCATTTTAGCAAAAACAACGGCAATTGATTATAAAGGAGTACGTATTAATATTTTAGATACACCAGGACATGCTGACTTTGGTGGAGAAGTAGAACGTATTATGAACATGGTAGATGGTGTATTACTTGTAGTAGATGCTTATGAAGGTACTATGCCACAAACTCGCTTTGTACTAAAAAAAGCATTAGAAGCACATGTAACACCAATTGTAGTTGTTAATAAAATAGATAAACCATCAGCACGTCCAACAGAAGTAGTTGACGAAGTAATGGATTTATTTATTGAATTAGGAGCTGATATTGAACAATTGGAATTCCCAGTTGTATATACAAGTGCATTAGCAGGTACTTCTAGTTTAGATCCTGATGTATCAACACAAGAACATACAATGGATCCAGTATTAGATATGATTGTAGACTATATTCCTGCTCCTAATGTAAATTTAGATGGAGGATTACAATTCCAACCTGCATTATTAGATTATAATGACTTTGTAGGAAGAATTGGAATAGGTCGTGTAACAAGAGGAACAGTAAAAGTAAATGAAATGGTTTCATGTGTTCGTTTAGATGGGTCAAAAAAGCAATTTAGAGTTCAAAAAATATTTGGTTTCCTTGGATTAAAAAGAATTGAAGTTAAAGAAGCAAGCGCTGGAGATATTGTCGCAATCGCTGGACTTCCAGATATCGAAGTAGGAGAAACAGTTTGTACGGTAGGACAAGAAGAAGCTTTACCTTTACTTCATATTGATGAACCAACATTACAAATGACATTTGGAGTAAACTCTTCTCCATTTGCTGGTCGTGAAGGGAAATTATTAACAGCTCGTAAGATAGAAGAACGTTTACATAAGGAAACAGAACGTGATGTAAGTTTAAAAGTAATTCCAAATCCAAATGATAGTGAATCATTTATTGTTTCTGGTCGTGGAGAATTACATTTATCTATTTTAATTGAAAATATGAGACGTGAAGGGTTTGAATTACAAGTATCAAAACCAGAAGTAATTATTAAAGAAATTGATGGTGTAAAATGTGAACCATTCGAGGATGTTACAGTAGAAGTTCCAGAAGAATATGTTGGATCAGTTATTGAATCTCTAGGTAATCGCGAAGGTGAAATGATCAATATGACTACTCACGGAAATCAAACACAACTTACTTATGTTGTTCCATCACGTGGATTAATTGGTTTTTCTATGGAATTTATGACTATGACAAAAGGATATGGAATTTTAAGCCATACTTATAAAGAATATCGTAAACAAGCTTCACAACATGTAGGTCAAAGAAAAGCCGGAGTATTAGTTTCTATGGAAAATGGAAAAGCAACTGCTTATGCTTTAGGACAATTAGAAGATCGTGGAATTATGTTTATTGAGCCAGGTACAGATGTATATGAAGGTATGATTGTTGGAGAACATAGTCATGATAATGACTTAGCAGTTAACGTTGTAAAAGGTAAAAAATTAACAAATACACGTGCTGCAGGTAGTGATCATACAGTTGTATTAAAAAGACCTCGTCAAATGACATTAGAAGTATGTTTAGACTACATTAATGACGATGAATTAGTAGAAGTAACACCACAGTCTTTTCGTCTTAGAAAAAAGATTTTAAATACCAATGAAAGAAAAAAATATGATGCTAGAAAATAAACTATCTTTTTGATAGTTTTTTTGTTATACCTAATCATAGGAGGAGTGTATATGAAAAAGGCGATAATTTTTGTCTTAGTTGCAGTCATTGTTATTGCTGTAAGTGCATTTGGTGGTTACTATTATTATGAAAACTATGTAAAAGAAGAATCAAAAAAAGAAGAGAAGAAAGTAGAAAAAAAGGAAGAACCAAAAGCAGAAGCACCGAAAGAATGGACAGATGAAGAAGTACAAGATATTCTTTCACTATTTTTTGAAAATACTGGCATGACCAACGCAACATCTACGAAAGATATGACCGATAGTGAAGTGTTTACATCCATCGCATATATGATTTTATTTGATTTAGATGAAGAAGAATATGGTGTAGTAACAGGAGATGAAACTGGAAATGTATATGCGAAATCAATTCCACTTTCATCTATTCAAAAGCTAGCAAAACAATATTTTAATCGCGATAATTTTATGTATCCAGGAGATAATACATTTAAATATGATGAAAGTGCTAAAGTTTATCGTAGTTCCACTACTTTTGGTTTAACATGACCATCTCCATATTATGTAGTACAAAATGTAGATAGAAATAAAACAGAATATACTGTTACATTATTGGAAACTTATTCAGATGATATGAAAGCCCAAATGCCTCAATTACAAGATGTTACATATACTGTAAAAATGCACTGTGACAATGAAATTTGTTATCCAGTTTCTTGGACAAAATAACAATTTGATGAAAACTTTTATTCCTTGCTTGAATAAAAGTTTTTTGTATGATAGAATGACTATAATGGAGATGATAAGGTGAAATTAGAGAATAAAATTGCGGTTGTAACTGGAGGAGCTATGGGAAATGGTGCTGGAATTGTAGAAGTATTTGCAAAATATAAAGCACGTGTTATCATCTTTGATTATAGTGATAAAATTGCTAGTGCCATTCAAGATTTTAGAAATAAAGGATATGATGTAGCTGGATATAAAGTAGATATTAGAGATGCTAGAAGAGTGAAGTTATGTGTTGATGATATTATAAAACGTTATGGACATATTGATATTTTAGTGAATAATGCTGGAGTTGCTAAATTAGTACCATTTGTAGAAATGTCTGATGAAATCAGAGATTTTCACTTTGATATTAATATTAAAGGTACTTGGAATGTAACAAAATCAGTTGTTCCATATATGCAAAAACAAAAATATGGTAAAATTGTAAACTTATCCAGTGTTACAGGACCAATGGTTGCCGATGCAGGTGAAGTCGCATATGCAACAACCAAATCAGCCTTAATTGGATTTACGAAAGGATTGGCACGTGAACTTGTCGATGATCATATCAATGTCAATGCCATTATGCCAGGTTATATTATGACACCTATGGTAGATGGAATTGCTAAAGATAGTAATGCCAATGATCCAGAATCAGTAGTAAAAGGAATTGCTGAAGGGATTCCTATGGGAAGACTTGGAACAATTCAAGAACTAGGTGAATTAGCAGCTTTTCTAGCAAGTGATGAATCAAGCTATATTACAGGTCAAGGAATCGTCATTGATGGTGGTTCTACACTTCCAGAAACAAAATCAGTTGGAGCTTAAAAGAATAAAAAGGTTCGTAAAGAATCTTTTTTTATGGTACAATATTGCAGGTAAAGGAGGTGAGTAAATGTACGGAGAACATATGAATTTAAAATTTCATCTAGAAACAATTTATGATGATGCATCATTTCGTATTGAAAATAAAGATAAAGTAGGAATTGTTGGTGTCAATGGTGCAGGTAAGACAACTTTATTTAAAGTTATATTAAAGAAAGAAGAATTAAATCAGGGAAAAATTGTCATTCCAAGAAATACTAGAATTGGGTATTTACCTCAAGAAATTGTTCTAGAAGATAAAGATATAACTGTATTCGATTATTTACTTAGTGCTCGTCCAATAGAAAAGTTAAATAAAAAATTAGAACAATTATATATAGATGTAGCTGTTGCTGAAGGGAAAGAACAGGATAAACTATTAAAAGAAATTAGTAAAACACAAGAAAAATTAGAATATTATGATTGTTATGAAGCAGAAAGTATACTATTTACAATTATTAGTAATATGAATATAGATAGTGAATTGTTAGATATGAAATTAAATGATTTATCAGGTGGACAAAAATCAAAAATTGCATTTGCTCATCTTCTATATTCTGCTCCGGAAATAATGCTTTTAGATGAACCAACCAACCATTTGGACACTACCACGAGAGATTATATTACGAATTATTTAAAAAATTATAAAGGAATGGTTTTAATCATTTCCCACGATGTATCGTTTTTAAACGCTATTGTGAATAAAATTATGCATATAGATAAAGTCAGTCACAAAATTGAGATGTATCGTGGAAATTATAGTGATTATTTAAAAAAGAGTGAGAAACAAAAAGAATTAAAAGAAAGAATCATAGAACAGCAAGAAAAAGAGGTCGCAAAATTAAGAGAGTTTGTTTTACAATATTCTAATTCTTCTGGAAAAAGAAAAAGAATTGCGCAAAGTAGAGAAAAATTATTAGCAAAAAAAGAGAAAGATATGATAGAACGTGATAGGACATATAAACGAGTAAAATTACGTTTACAACCAGAAAGAGAAGGTTCTAAGATACCACTTAAAGTAAATAATATTTCTTTTGGATATCCAAACTCTAAAGAATTAATCCATAATTTATCGTTTTTAATCAATAAAAAAGAAAGATTTTTAATTGTTGGAGAAAATGGGGTAGGAAAAAGTACTTTGTTGAAATTGTTAGTAGGAAAACTAAAACCATTGGAAGGAAATATTTGGTATGGTAGTAAGACAGATATGGCTTATTATGCGCAAGAACAAGAAACATTAGATTTAGATAAAACAGTCTTAGAAAACGTCGAAAACCAATCCTATACGGAAAAAGAATTAAGAACAATCCTCGGAAGTTTCTTATTTCATGGAGGCGATGTATTTAAAAAAGTAGCTGTTTTATCTCCGGGAGAAAAAGCGAGAATCGCTCTATGTCAGGTTATGCTAAAAAGAGCAAATTTACTGTTATTAGATGAACCAACTAACCATCTAGATCCGGAAACACAGGAATTGATTGGGGAAAACTTTAAAAACTATGAAGGAAGTATTATTTTAGTAAGCCACAACCCAAGCTTTGTAGAAGCAATTGGAATAGATCGTATGTTGATTTTACCTCAAGGAAAGATAACCAATTATTCTAAAGAATTATTAGAGTATTATTATAAATTAAATACAACGCAAAAATAGAAAGGTTATTTATGCTTTCTATTTTTTTTGTAGGTATTTTCAATTAGAATGGAAATTAACTTTGAATAAGATATTCCATCAGCAATACATAATTGTGGATACATACTGATTTCCGTAAAGCCTGGAAGTGTATTTATTTCATTTAAATATATTTGATTTTCATCTTCTTGATAAAAGAAGTCAATTCTAGCAAGTCCAGAACATTCTAATAACTGAAATGCTTCTTTAGCTATCTTTCTAATTTCTTCTTTGACATCAGTTGATATATCAGCATTAATTTGCGTATAGGATTGGTTATTTTCGTATTTCGCATCATAATCATAGAAGGAATTGGCTGAAAAAATTTCTCCCACTGACGATACGTGAATATCTTTTGTTTCTAATACCGCACATTCTAATTCGTGAGCATGTATAAACTTTTCCACAAGTAATTTATGATCAAACTGAAAAGCATGATTGATAGCTTTGATACCTTCTTTACGATTATTTGCAATTTCAATACCAATAGAAGAACCACCACGAGCTGGTTTAATAATCATTGGATAACCAATTGTTTGTTCTAACTCTTTGATAGAGTATTTATGATTGGTAATAGTTATATAAGGAACAACTGGAATATTGTGTTCTTTTAATAATTCTTTGGTACATACTTTATCAAAACAAAGGGCACTACTTTGCAAATTACATCCTACACAAGGGACGTTTAATAATGCACATAATCCTTGAATACATCCATTTTCTCCATAAGCACCATGTAACATCGGAAAGACAACATCATATTGTTGTAGCTCATGACAGATATTTTCAATTTTGTCATCTTGATGTTTATCTACCCATGTATGATGAAAGATGGATTCAAAATCTTGATTAAAACGATACCATTCATTCTTCTCATCGATATATATAGAATGAACATCGTATTTTTTATAGCTAATTTCGCGAAGTACAGATTCTGCAGAGTGACAAGAAACAATATGTTCTGTAGAAGCTGTGCCAAATAAAACAACAACTTTCTTCAAATTTATTTTCACCTCTTTAATATAGTTTATGTAAAAAACTAAAGTCATTGCCTACTTCTAGGTAGAAACCCATACATAATAAGGTAAATCACATATGATAACGGTGAGGGGGTACATGATGAATAACTATGTAAATTACAATGAATGTGAAAGTAATTCATATTCAGAAAGTACTATGGATTTTGCACAATCACGTTGGAATCCAGGTGTTTATAATGGAAATTTTACATCGGCAACAGATACAAATGAAGATCGTATACCAAAATTATATAGTCCTTATGAAGGATATGTGAGAGGAAATTTATTTCCATCATTATATCAAGGATATAAAAATATAAAACCGACAATAAAAGATACAAATAATCAGCAACAAGAATTATTATCTTATATTGGCGCATATGCTTTTGCAGCTCATGAATTAAATTTGTATTTAGATAATTATCCAACTGATAGAGAAGCAGTAAAACAATATAAAAAATATCAAGAAGAGGCTACAAAAGCTATGAAAGAATATGAGAGAATGTATGGACCATTAACTGTTACTGGTGTGAATGCTCAAGATTGGACTTGGGTAAATGAACCATGGCCATGGGAAAATAATTAAGGGGGTTATTTATGTTTGCATATCAAAAAAGATTACAATTTCCAATTAATATTAAAAAGAAAGATTTGAAAATGGCAAAATTCTTATTATCACAATACGGTGGTCCATACGGAGAATTAGCAGCAAGTTTGCAATATTTAAATCAACGTTTTAGTATGCCAGATGGAAGAGGAAAAGCTTTACTTACTGATATTGGAACTGAAGAATTAGGACACATTGAAATGATTTGTACGATGGTCCAGCAATTAATGAAAGGGGCAACTCCAAAAGAATTAAAAGAAGCAGGATTAGGTGGTCACTATGCGCAATTTGATCATGCACTATATCCAACAGATGCGAGTGGAGTACCATTTACAATTACTTATACTCAAGCTACAGGTGATGTAATTGCCGATTTAGAGAGTAATATGGCTGCTGAGCAAAGAGCTCGTGCTACATATGAACATTTGATGGATTTAACGGATGATAAAGATGTATTAGACCCATTATCTTTTTTAAGACAAAGAGAAATTGTACATTATGCTAGATTTAAAGAATTAAGGGATATTTATAAAAAAGAAATGAAAAGATAGAAAAAATGCAGACTCTAGTTCTGCGTTTTTTGATTAAATTTTTATTATAAAAGAATATTTGCTATCTTTTTTTTGCATATTAAAAATGAGGTGAGAAATCATGAGAAAATATATATTAATCGGTTCTGTTATAATTATTTTAAGTGTGATTACCGCATGTGTTGGACAAACAACGAATTTAGTGTTAAAAGATATTACTGGAATTCGTTATAAAGATATTCAAGTGCATGAAAAAGATTTTGAACAAATAGAAAAATTGATTTCTCAAATTAAATTTCAAAAAATAAAAATGAAAGTAAAAGATGATCGCAATATTTTAATTACAACCAAAGATAATATTTATCACTTTGAAATAGGTGATAATTACCGTATGAAATATACGATTAATGAGGTCTCATATTATTCGAAGGATGAGGGACATATTAAGGATTTATTGGATTATTTAGAGGGATTGCCTGGTAAATATGAATCACAATCATATTATCATGCGAAAATAGATGTGAAATATCAGAAGAAGAAGGATGATGTGTTTGTAAAAATGGAAACAGAAGGAGAGCATGAAACACAAGTTGTAATTGAAGCAAAAGAAGACATTTATCAATTAAGAGTACATGAGATTGAATATGATAAGGGGACAGAGAGTTACCAAGATATCAATCTTGTGAAGGAAGCCGAGAAAGTGAAAGCAGGAAAACAAATTGTGGTTAAAGGGAAGGTTGGGAACGTTCCTATGTGGAGAATTGAAATAGAGAATCAATATGGATATAAGACGACTTTCCTACCATATTATGATGAGGCTAAAAAAGAAGTTGTGTTGAAAAGAGAGATGAATGCATAGCTTCTTTTTGTTTGTCAATAATCAAAAATAAAGTATATGTTTAGTTTTTAGGGATAAACATGCATGTTATTATTGTATTTTTAGAAAAAATACTTGCGAAAATAGAGTATTACTGATAAAATAGTATTTGTCAAATGACATGGCGGTATTGGTGAAGTGGTTAACACGGCTGACTGTGACTCAGTTATGCATCGGTTCGAATCCGATATACCGCCCCAGAATGGAAAAAAGTCGAATAGACTTCAAGATAGAAAATCGATTCTTATGAGTCGATTTTTTTGTTTGTTAGAAAGGAATTGGTAATATTTGGTAATTAAAGAGAAATTAGAAATCAGTAAAGAATTACAAAGAAAAATAAACAACCTAGGTAAGTTTAATGGTCAAAAACTAAAGTTAATAGAAGGTAGTATTATCACTGTACCCAAGACCAATATCGCTTACATTGAGCCTTATAAGTTGGAAATAGCTGGTGATACATATCTAATCTTTGGTAAGAATGAAATTATGTATATTAGTAAAAATAACATTAAAAATAAAATATCATTACAAGAACTAGAAGAAGTAATTAGAAATGCCAAAAATTAAAAGGACGAAAATGTTCAAAAATGGACGAAAAAGGACAATTTTGTTCTTGAAATAGACATTTGAACTGTAGATAATGGTATTATAGAAAAATTTTACCAAAGCAAGAAAAGGAGGAATGATTATAGATAATAAAATTGCTGGGGTATATTTAAGAGTTAGTACCGAGGATCAAGCTCGGGAAGGATTTAGTTTAAGTGAACAAAAAGAAAGACTCGAAGCCATGTGTAAATTTAAAGGTTATCAAATTTATAAGTTTTATGAAGATGCAGGAATTAGTGCGAAAAATATGAAAGATAGACCTGCTTTTAATGAATTATTAGAAGATATCAAAAGTAAGAAAGTAAATACTATCGTTGCTTTAAAACTAGATAGAGTAACAAGAAGTATTTATGACTGGGAATTCATTATGAAGTTTTTGGAAGAAAATGAAGCATATATTGATTGTGCGAATGATGAAGTAAATACTACAACTGCGAATGGCAAAATGATATCAAGACTATTAATGAGTGTTAGTCAAAATGAAATTGAAAGAACAAGTGAGAGAACCAAAATGGGATTAGTAGGAGCGATTAAAGAAGGACATATTCCGATGAAAAATCTAACTGGTTATAAAAGAGTAAATAAGAAACTAGTACCAGATGAAGAAACCAAAGACGTAGTCATAGATATTTTCAATAAATATTTATCGGGGTGGTCATTACAAAAGATTATGAACGATTTAAATAAACGTAATGCCTTAAATAAGAAATGGCTTTATTCCCATGTAGAAAACATCATTAACAATAGAATATACTGTGGTGATTTTGTTTATCATAAAGGTAAAAAGGATGAACATATTTATGAAAATGTTGTAGAAGGAATTATTAGCAGAGAAATGTGGTTTGATTGTCAAAATCAAAAGGGAAAGAATTCTAGAAACTATACAAGAACAATCTACTACTTATTCTTACAAAAGTTATATTGTCCCAAATGCCATACTCTAATGGCAGGAAGAAGTCCAGGTGGTAATAAGAAATATGATTATGTTTATTACAGGTGTCATAAGTGCCATACTTATGTAAATGAAAGAGAGATTATCAGACAACTAAAAGAAATCATTTATGAATTAGTAGAATACGATTTTCTAGTTCACGGAATCTATGCTCCAATTATCTTTGGAGCAAATCATAAAGAACCAGCAATAACAGAAATAGAATCTTTAAAACGACAAAGAAATAGATTAAAAGATGCTTATAAAACTAGTATAATCACTCTAGAAGAATTTACAGAAGAAGTTAATAACATTGATGGTAGACTACAAGAACTAGAAAATAATTTAAAAAATAATGTTCTAACAATAGATGATATTAACCTAGATAGTCCATCTATTTATAAAGATATTGATAAAATAAAGCAAGTAAAACTAAATGATAAACTATTAGATAAATCATCTATATGGAATAGCTTATCTAAAGACAAGCAACAAGAACTATGTATGAAATATATTGAAACCATAGATTTAGGCTTTGATGAAAATAGAAAAGTAACAATTGAAAAAGTAAATTTTAGAAAGTCATTTCTAGAAGAATACAGTACCTTATTTACAGAAGGTATCGTTGATAAAGAAGTAACGGTATCTTACGAAGATACTACTGAAATAGTAAGTTTATCTTCTCCTAAAACAGAAAAAGAAATAAAAGACTACATTCACAAACTGCAAAACTATTATCAAGTAGAGTACTTTAAAATAGATGTAATAAGAAAAGAAGATGGAACTTTTTATCTAGATTATAGTCCAAATAAAAAGCAAGAAATTATAAAATTAATTCCAATCAAAGATGAAAAAAGCTTCAAACCTAATCTAGGTTATGGAGTAATAGCAGTATCATA
>CAJKWD010000018.1 GCA_905203475.1 uncultured Acholeplasmataceae bacterium | reverse complement strand
AGTTTAATAATGAATTATGGAGAATTATCGCTAAAGAGACAGATGGAACCTATAAAATTATCAGAGATGAATTATTGCCACAGAATGATGGATATACGGAACAAAGTTATGATAAAATATATCACAGACCTTATAGTAATAATACATATTGTATTGCATCTGTTGATGGTTGTGGAGTTTATGGTGCTGTATCAGGAACATTTCAAACGCCAAATGGTAATCATGGTGGAACAGTGACAGAGGATTCAAGTATTGCTGAATATTTAAATGATACATATTATCCAACATTAACTGGAACAGCTAAGACCCAAATGCAAAGTCATTCATTCAATATAGGAAGTGTACAAGTATTAAATAAAAGTGGAAACGATAGTATTGCAAAGAATATTGCCGGAGAGAAGATGTACAAGTGGACAGGAAATATAGGCTTGGTAAGTGTTGTTGATTTATTAAAAGCAAGTACGAATACAGCTTGTACATCGGCAACAGAATGGTATAATCAAAAAAGTGGTACATCTATATGTGATAGTAATTTTTTGTTTAATACATTACCATCTTCATCTAGTTATTGGACGCTGAATGCTTTTTCTATGGAAAGTGTCACTTATAGTGATATGGCTTGGCTTTTAAATTATAGAAACGGAGTAGCTTCGATAACTTATGGTAATATGCCAGATGGAGTACGCCCGGTTGTATTCTTAAAATCCTCTATCCAAATTGCCGGAGGAAATGGAACAAAATCAAATCCATACATTATGTAGTAAAAAATATTTATATTGTATTTGTTGAAATGGAGAAGTATAGAAATTGATACTTCTTTTCTTTGGTAAAATAACTGGTTTATGTTATAATAAAATAGTGGTGGATCGTATGAAAGAGTTAACAAGATTATCTTATTTATTACAAGATGGAGTGGATAAATTAAATCATAAAACTGTTCTTGTTTTAGGACTTGGTGGAGTAGGAGGATATGTTGTAGAAGCACTTGTGCGAAGTGGGATTGGACATATTATTTTAGTGGATTATGATCAAGTTGATATTACGAATATCAATCGCCAATTAATTGCTACCCAAAATACAATTGGGTTGAAGAAAACAGATGCTTGGGAAGAACGTATTCATGAAATTATGCCAACTTGTAAAGTTATTAAAATAACAGATAAAATAACAGAAGAAAATATTGATATGTTATTTACAAATACAGTTGATTTTGTGATAGATGCATGTGATACGATATCAGTGAAATGTTTACTGATTAAGAAGTGTTTAGAAAAACATATTTTATTTATTTCATCTATGGGAACTGCAAATAAATTAGATCCTACGAAGTTAGAAATTATAGATATTAGAAAGACAAGTTATGATCCAATTGCAAAAATAATACGTAATTACGTTAAAAGAGAACGTTTAAAAGGAAGGGTTCCGGTTGTGTGTAGTAAGGAATCACCTATGAAGTTAGATGGTAAATTAGGGACAATTGTGACGGTTCCGGCTGTATGTGGTTTTTTACTTGCCCATTATACTTTGAAACAGTTATTAGAGGAGAATACTTATGATTTATGAAAAGAAGATAAATGATATTGCAAAACATTTAAAAGGTAATATTATGGCAATTGGAATAGAATCTAAAAAGGTGATAGAAACTTTAGAAAACAATCCAGATATTGTAGGATGTGGTTTATTAGATTGTTTTGATACGATGCCAATCGATGGAAAAAAACAAAGAAATAAGAAGATACCTTTGAAAAAGTTACGTAAAAAAGTAGGTAAGAAACATTTAAATACAATTATTTGTCGTATTAGTAGTATTGATGGATATTGGCGTTATTTTATTCGTGACAGTATTTATATGACAAAAGATGAAATTATATATTATGGAAAAAAAGAAGAATTATCTTTAGAAAAAGAGGAGTTTCAAAAACGCTATCAACGTTATAAAAATGTGGAAGTAACTTTTCATGAAGATGATGAAGGTATAATGATTAAAGTGAAAGTAAATGGTGCGAAAAGACATATCGTTCTTGATAAGTTTTATTTTATTCGTGATTCTCTTCATCAGGGAGTTCAATTACTTGGAGATTATTTAGTACAGTAAGGTTGTGATAACATGTATTTAAAACAAATTATTGCGCATGGATTTAAATCGTTTGCCGATAAGACAATATTAGAGTTTCATCCTGGTATTACTGGGATTGTAGGGCCCAATGGAAGTGGTAAAAGTAACGTTGTAGATGCAGTTAGATGGGTATTAGGAGAACAGTCTATTAAATCATTACGTGGTGATGATAAGATGACAGATGTTATTTTTTCTGGTTCTAAATCTAGAAAAGCAATGAATGTAGCATCTGTGACATTGATTTTTGATAATCAAGATCATTATTTAAATGTACCTTATGATGAGGTATCTATTACAAGAAGAGTTTATAAAGATGGAAGTAATGAGTATTTATTGAATCAAGAACGTTGTCGTTTAAAAGATATTTCTGAAGTACTGTTAGATACAGGAGTAGCAAAAGAGAGTTTTAATATTATTTCGCAAGGTAAAATTGAAGAAATATTATCTAGTAAACCTGAAGATAGAAGAGTCATCTTTGAAGAAGCTGCTGGAGTATTAAAGTATAAAAAAAGAAAAGAAGAAGCACTTCGTAAATTAGATCGTACCAATGATAATATGGAACGTGTAAAAGATATTATCGATGAATTAAAAGTACAAGTAGAGCCTTTAAAAGAACAAAAAGAAAAAGCTTGTTTATATAAAGAAAAGAAAGAAAAATTAGAACAAGTGGAAATTTCAGTGATGACACATGATATTCGTGAAATCCATACGAAGTACGAAACATCGAAACAGAAGTTAGAGACTCTAAATGAAGAAATATTATCTATTCGTACGAGTAATCAGCAAAATGAAGCAACAATTTCTAAATATAAAAATGATCTTAGTAAAATAGAAAAAGAAATTGAAAAGGTGCAAAGAGATCTATTAGATGCATCTACTTTGGTTACTAAGTTAAATGGACAAAAACAAATGATTACAGAACGTAAAAAGTATGAAGTAGATGATCAAGCATTGTTGAATCAATCTATTTTATTAAAAGATGAAGCAATTCAATTGGATACTGAGATTCGAGTATTAGAAAAAGAGTTACAATATGAGAAAGAACAATATCAAAATACGTTGAAAGAAGAACACGGACTGCGTCATCAAGAGGAAAGTTTACAAAAGACGAGAAATCAGAAAAATGATGAAATACGTTCTTTGAATCAAAAAATAGAACAATCAGAGAGAAAGATTAGAAGTTTGGAAGAAGCTATAGATACATCTTCTTCATTACCACTTGCTGTTAGAAGTGTTTTAAATGAACCTAGATTGCATGGAATTCACGATGCAGTCTCTAAGTTGATGGAAACAGAACAACGTTATACAGAGGCTTTATCTGTGGCTTTAGGGGCAGGTTCTAATTACATTGTTGTTGATCATGAAAATGCTGCCAAGGAAGCCATTGAATTTTTAAAGAGAAATCGTTTAGGAAGAGCTACTTTTTATCCTTTAAATATTATTCAAAAGAAAGAGTTGGATCCTGATATCTTTTCTCGTTTAAAAAAAGAATCTGGTTTTATTGGGATTGCAGCTGAATTAGTCTCTTATGCACCAATCTATGAAGCAATTTTTAAAAACTTACTTGGTCTAACAGTGGTTGTAGATACATTAGATCATGCGAATCAGATTGCTAAGAAGTTTCACCATCGCCTACGTATTGTAACTTTAACAGGAGAGTTATTACAACCTGGTGGAGCTTTAACAGGTGGTAATACAAAATATAATAATAATCCATTACGTGATAAGTTTGATTTAGAACAAGAAAAAAATACACTTCATTTATTAGAAAACGATAAACAATCAAAAGAGGAAGAAATCAATCGTATCGATCAAGAATTATCTGCACTTTCAGATAAGATTTATTTAAAAGAGAAAGAAAAAATATCTAAATCATTATTAATTGATGAAAAAGAGAATAAACTAGATCATTTAAAGACAAGAAAAACACAAGGCTCTGAAGAATTACGTAGGACAGAACAAGTTCTTTCTAATACATTATCAGAAGAAGAAGAAAGAACAATGAATGAGTATTATGAAGCAGTTAAGAAAAAAGAAGAAATTGAAACAAAGCAAAATTACTTAAAACAAGAACAATTAAAAGTAAAAAGTAGTTTAGATGATTTTGAATTTGCTCTAAAAAAAGAAAATAGTGCTTTTCAATCTAAAAACAAAGAGATTCAAAGTTTAGAGATCGAACTAAATCGTATGGATGTCAAACTAGATAATTTATTATCTTCACTATCAGAAAATTACAGTATGACTTATGAGTATGCAAGTTATCATTATAATTTAGAAATGGATATTACGAGTGCTAGAGATATGATTTCTAGATTAAAACGTGAATTAAAAGATCTTGGAGAAGTAAATTTAGGAGCCATTGAAGAATATGATCGTGTTAGTGCTCGATATGAATTCTTAATGCATCAAAAAGAAGACTTGGAAGAAGCAATTCAAGTATTACTTGAAATTATCGATGAAATGGATACAGTTATGAAAGAAGAATTTATGAAAACATTTGAAGTTGTAAAAGAAAACTTTAAAACAACGTTTCAAGAATTATTTAGAGGTGGAGATGCAACTTTAAAACTAACAGATAAAGAGAATATATTAGAAACAGGTATTGAAATTATTGCTTCTCCTCCAGGAAAGAAATTAACAACCATTGGACTTTTAAGTGGGGGAGAAAAGACATTTACAGCTATTAGTTTATTATTTGCAATATTAAAATCTAGACCAGTACCATTCTGCATTCTAGATGAAGTAGAAGCTGCACTTGATGAAGTGAATGTCGATAGCTTTGGAAAATATGTTCAAATATTGAAAAATAAAACACAATTTATTTTAATTACCCATAAAAAGAAAACTATGGAATATGCAGATGTCCTTTATGGAATTACAATGCAAGAATCTGGAGTTAGTAAACTAGTCAGTGTGAAGTTAGAAGACATGAAAGGACAACATGCTTAAAAAAGATTATATTTCTCTTTTACATCAAATGGATTTGATTGATAGAGGAAAGAGCAGTGGCTTTTTAAATTTACAAGAACAAAAAGTGTTGAAACAGTTACTTGATAAGAATCATATTTCTTATCAAGTATATTCTTATTTTGGACATTTAGATCGAGTTATCTATAGTAAGAATCGTCCTAAAATAGCACTTTTAGAGATTATTACAGATGCCTTTCTTACACACCAAATGTTATTGGGAAGCTTCTTTTCTCTGCAGATTGATTCTAAAATTCTAGGTGATTTTATTACATATGATGGGCATTATTATATGTATATAGACGCAAAGTATAAAGATTATATGTTAGAAAACTTTCATCAGGTTGGAAGAAATCACATTGCTTTAAAAGAAGTCCATCATCATTTGTTAGAACATTATCATCCTCAATTGGAGGAAATTACGATATTAGTCGGTAGTTATCGTTTAGATAGTATTGTCAGTAAAATTACAAATTATAGTCGTAGTAAAGTAAAAGAATTATTTCATGATGAATGGATTCGCTATATGGATGAAGTTGTATATTCAGGAAGCATGATTGTCAAAGAGAGTGATATATTTTCTATTAAAAAATTTGGTAAATATCAAGTTGGCATGTTAAAGGGAAAAACAAAAAGTAATAAATATGTTTTAGAAATAAAGAAATATATGTTTGTAAAATGAACCAATGATGGTTCTTTTTTATATATTTGGAAGTGTTGCACCACACATGTATCTGTGATAAAATGACAATATAGAAAGAGGAGATACCATGAAAAAAATATTAACGGGTTTAAAACCTACAGGAGAATTAACATTAGGAAATTATATTGGAGCAATTAAACAGATGAAACAATTACAGGATAATTATGAATCTTATTTATTTGTTGCTGATTTACATGCTTTAACAGTTCCACAAGATCCAAAAGAATTAAAAAGAAGAATTAAAGATTTTTTAGCACTTTACATTGCTTGTGGCATTGATCCAAAGAAGAATATAATTTATTTACAATCTGAAAACGAGTTTATTCCTGCTATTTCATGGTTACTTGAATGTACGACATATCACGGAGAAGCAACTAGAATGATTCAATTTAAAGAAAAATCAAAACAACATAAGAATTTCTCTGTTGGATTACTTACATATCCAATTTTAATGGCAGCAGATATTTTATATGCTGATATTGATTTAGTTCCAGTTGGAATTGATCAAAAACAGCACGTAGAATTAGCTCGTGATATTGCCATTCGCTTTAATAAAATGTATGGAGATATCTTTGTAGTTCCAGAGCCACTCATTTCAGAGACAGGTACCAAAATAAAAGATTTAAAAAATCCAACAAAGAAAATGAGTAAGTCTGAAGAAAATCCGAACGGTGTTATTTTACTGTTAGATGATGAAAAGAAGATTCGAAAGAAAATTATGGGGGCTACAACTGATTCTGATATGAGTGTTCATTTTGATGAACAAAATAAACCAGGAATTTCCAATTTAATGAATATATATTCTGCTTTAACTGATCATACAATTGAAGAGATTGAAAAAGAATTTGAAGGAGAAAACTATGGTACTTTTAAAAAGAAAGTTGCCGATGTTGTAGTAGATGTATTAACTAAGATTCAAGCAAGATATCAAGAATTAATGACAAGTGATGAATTAGATCAAATTTTAGATGAAGGAATTTCTAAATCTAGAGAATTAGCTAAGAAAAAGTATCAAGAAATGACCAAATTGATGGGGTTGGAAAGATAATAGGTGAAATATGAAAAAACAAACTAAAATCGTAATTGCCATTGTCGTAGTTATCGTTGTATTTTTATTGGGGTTTTCTATTTATGTTCGAATGTCATATATGAGTAAGAATGAAGTGCAAGAAACGATTGCTGATTATATGCATGTGAAAGAAAAAGATATCTTTTTTGAAAAAGTGGAATTAGAATTTGATTCTGGATTATATGAAGTTGAACTTTATTATCAAAATCAAGATTATGAATTTAAAGTCGATGCAAAACAAGGAAAAATTGTTCAAACTGATTATTTAAAACAGAGTTCAAATCAGTCTTTTGATTCAAATACACAAACATCTAACACAGATACTGAACAAGAAATAACAGAAGAAGCAGCAAAGAAAATAGCGTTTGATGATGCTAAAGTAACAGAATCAGCTGTACAAAGACTTCGTATTCAAAAAGAATATGATGACCGTCGTCTTGTATATGAAATTGATTTTATATACGGAGAGTATGAATACGATTATAAAATTCAGGCAAGTAATGGTAGTATTTTAGAATATGATAAAGATAGTATTTATAACTAAGAATTATTTATTCTTAGTTTTTATATAGGAGTGAAATATGAAATTTAATTGTTTGATACCAGAATTAAGTGTTACAGATATTGAAAGAAGTAAATTGTTTTATCAGAAGCTTGGTTTTCAAATAAAATACGAAAGAGTAGAGGATAAATTTGCTTTTTTAGAATTAGAAGGAAATCAGATTATGATAGAACAAATAAATGACCATTGGAATACAGGCGTTTTAGAATATCCTTTTGGAAGAGGAATTAATATTAGTATGACTATCTCTAATATAGATATTTATTATCATTCATTGAAAGAGAAGAATATAGTCTTTTTTAAAGATTTAATGATAAATACATATGAAGTAAATGGAATGTTTTATGAAGATAAAGAATTTTTAATTCAAGATCCAGATGGGTATTTATTACGTTTTAATAATTAATGATAGGGGAGGAAACTCCTTTTTTTGTACAAAAAAGTAAGGATTGCTCCTTACTAGAATATAACGTATTGGTTTGTATTATATATTTTACCATTTATTTTAATATAAATATATTTTTTTCCATGAATATTTTCTGAATTGATATACTTTGTAACAGTGATTCCATTTTTCTTTTCTTCTTCGTTGAATACATCAACACACATTGCTGTATATGGATGTTTTGAAACTCTCAATAGATAAGCTTTTTTATCAAAGATACTATCTAAGATAATTTCTACTTGATCTCCTTTTTTAAATGTTCCTGTGACAACTAATCGGTCAGATTCTTTGGTTATTTGTATATCGTGACTTTTATATTCTTCATCCATTTTATGGGCAAATAATACGCTTTTGGTTGTTCCATCTCTTTTTGTTTCTCCCATACTTCCTAATCTTTTACCAACACCTAGTTTAAATACATTGTTGGCATATAAATCCATTTTTTCGGCACGATATAAATTAGTAGGTAAGTTCATTTCAAAAATAACTTCATCGTTTTTAATTTCTGTTGTATAAGAATTTAATGAATCTGCATTTTCTAATCCTGCTGGTTCATTCCCTGGTTTTCCATTGACGGTATTCACTCCACCAGAATGAATTAAATAGTGATTTTCATCTAAGTAATCTACATCAGAAATATATGGAGAGTAGTAGTTACTACCTCTTTCTTTTCCATATTGCCATACTTGTGTAATGGTATGCTCTACTTTATTAATGTGATAGATAACTCCTCTTGAATAGTTATCACTAGCATCAATACTACCTTTTTTTGTTTTAGAACGGTTATTTCCGTTATCAAAGATAAATACATCGCCATTTGGTAAAATCATGGCAGCATGTTGAGCCCATTGCCATTCAAAATCATCGCCAGTTGGAGTTAAGAAATACTTTTGATATTTTTTATCCCAACCGTCAGGACTACCAATGATCCAATTAATTTCTAAACTATTATAATCAATATTGATAACGGCATCTTTATGCCTTCCAGATAGAGTAATTGAATTCGTTTCACGGTCATACCAAACAGAATTATTATGGAACCAATCATAATCAGTCGCCATTTGATTTCCACCTTGGTCTGTTGGTAAGATATCTTTTAAATCTATTTTCTTTATAATATTTCCTGTATCTCTTTCAATTTCTACTACATAGTCTTCTACAGTACCACTTTCAAAATCATCACTTGCTACTAATAAATTTCCATTTTCAAGTTCAAATACATCATGATGATATCCACCTGGTAATACATATTCATAATAGATTTTTCCTAATAAATCCATTTCAACTAATCCAGTTGTATAGTAGGGTGGATTGATTAAACGATTACTACTTAGCATAATATTTCCATTTTGTAATCTTTGAACGTCCCAAATCATATTTTCTGTTAAATACCAACGGACATCGCCATTTACATCATATGCAGCTGTATATCCAGATGAAGATGGAGTAACAAAATATAATTCATTATCTAATTCTTCTTTATTTGCTGTCACATCAACAGGTAATACAAAATCATCTGGTAATGGTTCTGTTTGAATATGGAATGTATAATCTTTTCCATTCAACGTAACAATTACTTCATTATTTTTATCAGGGTATAATCCATAAATAGGTAAAATATGTTTTTTATTTGGCATAAATGTTTTCTCAAATGTTGTATTCTCATCTTTTCCCATTACTTTTACAGTTGGAGCTGTTAAATCTTTTGTTTCAAACATAATAAGAGCAGTTAATGGGGAAATATCGTATGGGTTTACGACAATTTTTGGATTATCAATTGTATTTTCTTCCGTTGTTTTAAATTTCTTTTCTAAGTTTTCCTGATGAACTAAAATATCTTCTGATGTTTTCACTGGTTGTACATTTTCAATACTTTCGTAAATAAAAATAGATAATGCACAAGCAATGATAATTAGTAACACAAATTTTGTTCTTGTTCTCATAGCTTTCTCCTTTTTATTATATTAATCTAATTTCATCTTCTGAATAGAATGGATGATCTTTATTGATTCTATCATAGAATAAAATACCGTCTAAATGATCAATTTCATGTTGAAAGGCAAGTGCTAAATCTTCTCTCGCACGGACACGAATTTTATTTCCTTTTTCATCATATCCTTCTACCGTTACACGGGCATATCTAGCAACATGTCCTTCTACTTCACGGTTGACACTTAAGCATCCTTCACCTGTTTCAGCAGCTATCATTTCTTCTGAATGAGAGATAATCACTGGATTGATCATGACATAATTATCAAATACTTCATCATCTACTTCATGAACGATTACTATAATACGTTTATTTTCTCCTAATTGTGGGAAAGCAAGTCCCATCCCAGGTCTTAAATCATATTTTTCAGCATACTCCTCAATTTGACTATATGTTAAATGTTTGATAATTTGTTGGATTGTTTGTTTATCTTCTTTTGATAAAGGAAATGTGACTTCTTTACTTTTCATTCTTAGATGTTTATCGCTTTCGTCTAAAATATTTAATTTCTTAAACATTTTCTCACCTCCTTTATTCATTCTACCACAAAAAGTACTGAAAATAAAGGGACATCACTACCAATTTTCTTTTTCTAAAAGTTTGTGTTATACTGATTATGAGGGGATAAGATGAAAATAAAAAAGAAGACAATTATTATGATTTTAGTTGTTGTTGCTATACTTGTATTAGTTGCATTGGGTGGATATTTTGGCTATCAAAAGTATCAAGAATATTTATTATCTAGAGAGACTGATAAAATTGGTAATTTAGATATATTAAATGAACAAGTAGATACAAAAATCTATACAACGGGAAATTACGCAGTCGTAGAAAAAACAATGAAAAATTATATTTCAGATTATGGAAAAATCAGTCAACAAGTCATTCAACTTGTCGATGATGATACATTGAAAAATCTATTAACAGTAGAAAGAATTGAAGAGGATGGGAAAGAATTTAATGATACATTAACGTATTTAAATCAGAAAAAAGCAGAGATTGAAAATGTTATGAATCAAATGATTACAATGACGAGTGATCAAGAGATTATGAATGCAATTAAAAAAGAAAAAGTGCCTGTTTCTTATCAAAATTTATATCGTAAAATGATGTTAGATTCTGATATTGCTGGAGCATTAAAACAAGAACAAAATGATTTGATTGATACAAGAGAAAAGACAATTGCATTTATTGATCATTATATACAAATATTTGATTTTTTAAAGAGTAATGCTTCTAGTTATACTGTATCAAATGGTCAGATTTTATTTCAAAATGAATCTCTTTATCAACAGTATCAATCATTAATTAATAGTTTACAAAATTAGGAGGTTATTATGTTAGATAA
Organism: uncultured Acholeplasmataceae bacterium; assembly: GCA_905203475.1. GTDB lineage: Bacteria > Bacillota_I > Bacilli_A > RF39 > UBA660 > UMGS2016. The sequence goes on along the minus strand of CAJKWD010000018.1, from coordinate 9,863 downwards.
AAAAGCGTTATATCAAATTAGTTCAGGATTATATTTAGTATCAAGTAAAGGAGAAGAAAGGCAAGCTGGCTGTGTTATTAATACCTTGATGCAAGTAACAAGTCAACCAGTACAAGTGTCTATTACAATTAATAAAGATAATTATACAACAGACTCTATTTTAAAAAGTAAAGTATTTCATGTGACAGCACTAGCAGAAAATGTAGATATGAATGTGATTGCAACCTTTGGTTTTCAAAGTAGTAAAGATGTTGATAAGTTTCAATCATTTGAAACTAAGTATGATACATTAGGTAATCCATATATGACAGCAGGAATGAATGCTAGCTTTGCTTGTAAAGTTGTTCATACATTAGATGTAGGAAGCCATATTATCATCGTTGGGGAGGTAGTAGAAAGTGAAATCTTAAGTCAAGAAAAGAGTATGACTTATGCTTATTATCACGATGTAAAAAAAGGAACTTCTCCTAAAAACGCTCCAACTTATCAAGAAGAAGTAAAAAAAGATAAGAAAACAAAATGGAGATGCAAAATATGTGGTTATATTTATGAAGGTGATGAACTTCCTGCTGACTTTATTTGTCCAATTTGCGGACAACCAGCTAGTATGTTTGAAAAAGTAGAAGATTAATTCTACTTTTTTTCATATTCTTATTCTTTTCACATATAGTTGAAAGTAATTGGAGGAAAAATATATGAAAAGAAAAGAATGGATTAAACAATATCAATCATTAAAAAAAGAATTATTATTATCACAAGAAAAAAGAGATAATATATTTAGTGCCAATGCGGTTGCAACAATTCTTTCTGGTACGGTTTTAGGTTTGAATGAAGCATTTGATGGAAATGATTTAATTTCTTGTTGTTCTATTTTAAATATAGCGTTTTTATTATGCAATGATATATGGATTTGGAAAGAAAATCAAAAATGGAATGAGGAATGTAAAGTATTGACGAAAAAAGGGAAAGAGTAGGGATTTTTAATAAAATGTGATATTATGGATAGTGAAAGCGGTGATGATATGTACCAGATTTTAGTAGTGGAAGACGATCTTGTTATGCAACAAAGTTTGAAAACATTGTTAGAAGAACATGGTTATCAAGTTCATATTTTAAAAGACTATGAACATGCATATGAAGAATTTCAAGCTCACTATCAAGATATAGATTTAATTTTATTAGATATTCAAATTCCATATATGAATGGAGAATTACTATTAAAAGAAATTCGTAAAAATAATAATATTCCGATTATTATGGTTACGAGTCGTAATAGTGAATTAGATGAAATGTTATCTATGAGTTATGGAGCAGACGACTATATTACAAAGCCATATAATCCAAGTATTTTACTACTTAGAATAGAAGCGATTTTAAGAAGAAGTAAAAAAGAAGTAAAAGCACTTACTTATCATCATATTCGTTTTAATTTACAAAAGGGACAGTTAGAAACGGCTGACAAAATCATCCCATTATCCAAAAATGAAATGCGTATTTTTCACTTTTTATTACAACATCAAGGTGAGATTGTATCACGAGAAGAGATCATGAAATATTTATGGGATACAGAAGAATTTATCGATGATAATACATTGACAGTCAATATTAGTCGCATTCGTAAAAGATTACAAGAAGCTGGAATTGAAAATGCAATTGAAACTAAAAAAGGATTGGGGTATATTTTATTATGAGAGGAATAGATTATTTAAAAGATCGCTTCTTCTATCTTTTTAGTATCTTTGCTTTCTTTTTACTAATGGTATGGTTATTTTATATTTTTCACATTAATTTTTTGTGTTCCTTTTTAATTTTATTTTTCTTTTTATTTATTTTCACTTTTTGGATTGGATATGATTATTGGCAACGAAAGCGTTTCTATGATGATGTAATGGACAAGCTAAATCGTTTACCTCAAAAATATTTATTAGTAGAATTAATGGAACATCCTTCCTTTTTAGAAGGAGAATTATTATATCAAATACTATTAGAAACAGATAAAGATATGAATGAACATATCAAAACTTATGAAAGAAAATTAAAACAATTTAAAGAATATTTAGAAATGTGGGTTCACGAAGTAAAAACACCACTTGCCCGTAGCTTTTTATTATTACCTAAGAACGAGAAAAAGAAATTAAAAGAATTAGAAAAGGCATTGGTTGAGATCGAAAATAATGTTGATCAAGTGTTATACTATGCTCGCTCGGAAATGACAGAAAAAGATTATTATATCCATCCTACGAATTTACAAACAGTGGTAAATAAAGTGATGGTCAAAAATCAAGATGCTTTTATTTATGGAAAAGTACAATTAGAATTAAAAGATTTAGATATGACTGTGAATACAGATGCGAAATGGTTAGAGTTTATTTTGAATCAATTGATTCAAAATAGTTTAAAATATCGTAAAGAAAAAGATACTAGAATTAGTATTTCAACAGAAGAAACGACAGAAGAAATTTATTTATCAGTATGGGACAATGGGATCGGAATTAAAAAATCTGAATTACCAAGAGTCTTTGATCAGAGTTTTACAGGCAGTAATGGTCGCCTTGGAAAAGCATCGACAGGAATGGGACTGTATATTTGTAAAAACTTATGTGAAAAATTGGGACATAAAATTATCATTGCATCAAAAGAAAATGAATATACAAAAGTAACAATTATATTTGGTAAAAATAATTATTATGATGTAATAGAAAGAGGGTAATCACTATGAAACAAATTATTTATGATAGTAATACAGGAAATACAAAGCTATTAGCTACTACAATTCATCAATTATATCCTGATAGTATTATTTCTCATGTAAATCAGGTAGAAGAAGTAATTGGTGATACATTGTATTTGGGTAGTTGGTGTGATAAGGGAAACATGACTGAAGCAATGCAGAATCTAGCACATACTTTACATCACAAAAAAATATTTGTATTTGGAACTTGTGGATTTGGTAAAGATCAAAATTATTTTAATATGATTGCTAAAAGAATGGCGTCATCTATTCCAAACGATAATGAAGTGATTGGTTCTTTTGTTTGTCAAGGAAAAATAGATCCGAAATTTCAAAAGAAATATGAAGATATGCTCATGAATGAAAAAACAAGAAAACAAGCCGAAATGATGTTAGAAAATTTTAAGCTTGCTGAATCTCACCCTGATTATAATGATTTACAAGCTTTAGAAAATAAATTAAAAACATATGAATGATGATTTAAAGATTATTAAGAAGTATTATGGTGAGAAAATGAGTCATTTATGTCGTACTCTTTTTCCTACTATATTAGAAGAGAAGGGGTTATTACCACATTTATTATTTACTTATTTTCATCCAAGTAGATTTTTATATGACGATATTGTAAAACAAAATAAAGAGACAGCTTTTCAATTTTTTATAAATGAACAAGCACCAAAAGACTATATTCAAAAAAAAACGGTAACTAAAACGCCTAAGGAGTTGTTAAAACAGGCAGGATATGATTTGTTTGAATGCCGTAGTGAGGAAGATATACAATCATTTCGCAAATATTATCAATCAGGGGAAGAGTTATGTACATTTGCTGGTGGAAGATTAAAACGTTGTTATGTTTTCTTTGCAGTAAAACAAGATGTAGATCATATTAGAAGAGAGGATTTTGTGCATCCCGAAAGAGAAGATTTATATGGTACTTCAGTCTTAAGTATTCAATTTACTAGAAATGATGCGCATTGTCTTTCTATTAAAAATCGCTATAATGACATTGTTAGAAATCCGGATGCAACATTTTCTAATAACTTAGATTATATTATACCAGGTTTAACGGAAAGCTTTGCTGATACCTATGGTATGATTCAAAAAAGTCCTGGATTAGCACTCGATTTAGAAGGCTATGTAAAAGCAGAAGATGGTAAGTTTTATAAATATAACTATGAAATTCATAATACGTATTACTGCGCTGATAACATCATCATTGATTCCAATAGAAAAGTAAAACATTATCCCAAAGAACGTTATGTAATTTTTGATTACTTTATTTTAGATATGAAACAAAAAAGAATTGAATTATTTGATTGCCGTTTACAGGATAGTTTGATTGATGCAATCGGAATGTTTGATAAAGTAGAGGTTCAAAATCAAGATAATCATAAAATGCTCTCATTTTATCAAAACAGTCAAGTAAAAGCAATGATAGAATTAAATGCAGTTCATAATATTGTGTTTTATCAAAATTTATCCCAAACAGTATTAGACGATGGTTTTTTGCTTTATGATCTTTCTTTAGAAGAGATGAATTGTCCCAATGTGGAAGAGATTGGCAATAAAGTTTTGATGAATAACCGTGGTTGCAAATCCCTTTCTTTTCCCAAATTAACTTCTGTTGGTAATCACTTTATGAGTGAGAATCACATTTTAAAGAGCTTTTATGCTCCTGAAATGGAAACAGTAGGAGATTACTTTTTACAGAGTAATTTTCAATTAGAAACACTATTTTTTCCTAAATTAGAATACATTGGTGATCGCTTTTTAACATATCATTATAAGTTTCACGAATTATCTTTTCCTTCACTCCGTGAAATAGGAAATCATTTCATGAATTCTAGTCATTTAGTTAAAAAAGTTGATATGCCAAAACTTATTCGTACTGGGAATAAGTTTTTAGCACATAATACTGAATTAAGAGAGATGTATGCTCCTGTTTTGCGTAATGTAGGAGATTACTTCTTAAATCAAATTACAGCTATGAATCAAGTATCGTTTCCCAGTTTAAAGTATGTAGGAAATTATTTCTTTGAAAAATTGGAAACAACAGATGTTCTTTATCTACCAAGTCTTATTTTAGCTGGTAATCATTGCTTCAAGAACTTAAATACACCACAATCTATTTCATTTCCAGAATTAAAAAAAACCGGAAATCAATTCTTATGCAATTCTAAAATAGTTTCACTTTCTCTTCCTAAAGTAGAAAAAATGGGGAATGGGGTATTGAGTTTTGCCACCCAATTACAAATACTAAAAACACCATTATTAACAATTGTTGGAGATGATTTTTGTAAGTTTGCCACTTCTTTAATTGCTACAGATTTTTCAAGTCTACAACAAGTTGGTGATAATTTTATGACTGCGAATACAGCACTGAGTATTTTATATTGCCCACATTTAAAATGTGTCGGTAAATATTTTTTGAGTAATAATAGAGTACTTGAGGAAACTTATATTCCAGAATTACTTTTTCACGGTCAACATTTCTTAGATCAATTTTTACAGGATGATTCTCTATCTATTCCTGATATCGAAAATAGGAGTATGCACAATACGATTTATGGTTATTCAGTCATTGATATAGATGATGAATCTAAAACAGAAAAAGAATATATAAAGATATTTTCAAAACAAAAATGAAACCTTACAAAATTGTAAGGTTTTGTTATATCAATGAATGGTAAAATAAAGATGAAATGTTTATACTGGAAGCAGAAAGGGTGATTTTATGGAATCAGTTTTGAAGATAGAACATATTGAAAAATATTATGGGAATAAAGGAAATTTAACAAAAGCGATTGATGATATTTCATTTGATGTCGAGAAACAAGAATTTGTGGCTATCATGGGAGCAAGTGGAAGTGGAAAAACAACACTTTTGAATTGTATTTCTACAATTGATCGTGTTACCAGTGGCCATATTTATATGAATGGAGAAGATATCACGAAATTAAAAGGAAATGCTTTAAATCGTTTTCGTCGTGAAGAATTAGGTTTTATATTTCAAGATTTCAATTTACTTGATACTTTAACTGCTTATGAGAATATTGCACTTGCACTTACCATTCAAGGAGAAAAAACTAAAAATATCGAAAAGAAAGTATTAGATATTGCAAAAAAATTAAATATAGTCGATGTTTTAAAAAAATATCCATACCAAATGAGTGGGGGGCAAAAACAAAGAGTGGCAAGTGCTAGAGCAATGATCACAAATCCAATGTTAGTACTTGCCGATGAGCCAACAGGAGCTTTGGATAGTAAATCAGCTCGTATGTTACTGGAAAATTTTGAATATTTAAATCAGGATTTAAAAGCTACTATTTTAATGGTAACACATGATGCCTTTACAGCTAGTTATGCCTCTCGTGTCATCTTTATCAAGGACGGTAAACTATTTCACGAACTACGTCGTGGAGACGATACGAGAAAAGAATTCTTTGATAAAATTATTGATGTTGTTACCCTCTTAGGAGGTGACTTAAACGATGTTATTTAAGTTATCTATAAAAAATATGAAAAAAAGTATGAAAGATTATGCGATATACTTTTTTACATTGATCTTAGGTGTTTCTATTTTCTATATTTTTAATTCAATGGAAACACAAACAGTATTTTTAAATGTAACATCTAGTACCAGAGAAATTATTAAACTGATGATTGGAATGTTATCTGGTGTTAGTGTCTTTGTATCTATCATATTAGGTTTTTTAATTATATACGCAAATCAATTTTTAATGAAACGTAGAAAAAAAGAGTTTGCTATTTATATGACGTTAGGAATGAGTAAGAGGAAAATATCTCAAGTACTATTAATTGAAACCCTCTTAATTGGTACTATTTCATTAATAGTCGGTTTGTTTTTAGGCGTTGGACTATCTCAATTTATGTCTGTTTTAGTAGCAAATTTGTTTGAAGCTGATTTATCAGAATTTACATTTATCTTTTCACAAGAAGCTATGATAAAAACACTGTTATATTTTGGTATCATGTATCTATTAGTCATGGTATTTAATACAATTTCAGTAGGACGTTGTAAATTAATTGATTTATTACAGGCAAGTAAAAAGAATGAAAAAGTAAAATTAAAAAATCCTATTTTATGTACGATTTTGTTCATACTATCTGTAGGTGTATTAGCATACTGTTATTATCAAGTAACAGCGTGTGCTATGTCATTAACAATTAAAAGTATTGGCAAATTAATGATTATGGGGGCTGTATCGACTTTCTTTTTATTCTGGTCATTATCAGGTATTTTGTTAAAAATATTAATGTCAATGAAACGTTTGTATTATAAGAATTTAAATATGTTTGTATTAAGACAGTTAGCTAGCAAAGTAAATACTACTGTATTTTCAATGACAGTGATTTCTTTAATGTTATTTTTGACAATTGGAATTTTATCTAGTGCATTATCATTAAAAAACTCTATGACTGCTAATTTAAAAGAATTAGCGCCTATCGATTTTCAAGCTTCTAAAGAATGGGATTTATATCACATACCAGCTGAAAATCAACAACAATATGTTTATACAGAAGAGGAAAAACAAGACTCTTTAGTTCCTATTACGGAAACATTTAAAAAGTTAAATATTCCAGAATCTTATTTTAAAGATGTTGTTGTTTCTCATTATTATGGAACAGATGAAGTAACATATGAGACAACTTTAGGAACGAAAAAAGATTATGTTTCACAAAATTTCCCATCCATTCGATGGAATTATCGCGAACTTATTATGTCTGTTAGTGAATATAATCAATTAGCCAAATTATTAGGTAGTCCTACTTATCATATAAAAGATGATGAGTATATTGTAATTGCTGATTTCGCTCAAATGGTATCAATTCGTAATGAAATTTTAAAGGATAAACCTGATTTAACATTTGGTGGAAAAACATATCATGCAAAATACGATCATACTGTGGAAGGATTTACAGAAATGAGTTCAAACCATATTAATACAGGTATTTATATTGTTCCAGATGATGCTGTAAATCAATCTATGCTTATGGAAGAAATCTTTTCAGCGAACTATAATGGTGATACCAAAGAAGAAAAGTACGAGATTGAAAATGCGATTCAAGAACCAGCTGGAGAAAGTTATGATGCCGGAGTTACAACTTTACATGCTTCTAGTAAAATATCTATCTATGAAGCTAGTGTAGGCCTAGGTGCAATGGTAACCTTTATTGGTTTATATTTAGGAATTATTTTCTTGATATCGAGTGCTGCTATTCTAGCTTTGAAGGAGTTGTCTGAAAGTTCTGATAATAAAGAGCGTTATATGATTTTAAGAAGAATTGGTACAGATGAGAAAATGATTCGCCATGCTTTATTTTTACAGATTGCATGTTTCTTCCTGTTACCACTTGTAGTGGCAATTGTGCATTCTATTTTTGGAATTCAGTTTGCTAATATCGTATTATCAACTTTTGGTGATGAACAGCTCTTACCATCGATTATTATGACTGCGGTTTTCTTGGTAGCCATTTATGGTGGATATTTTATGATTACATATTTCTGCAGTAAAAATATTATTAAAGAAAAATAAAAGGGGAGTGAGATTATGGAAGGTTATTTAGAAGCAATTCAGACATCAGTATTATTTTTTCCATTGATTGCTTTATTATTTACAACTCCCTATATGATTAGTCAGTACCATAAGTATGGAGCAATCCATACTTTTCGTACTTTGATTATCTATTCTTTTATTTTGTATTTACTAACTGCTTATTTTTTAGTTATTCTACCATTGCCAAAGATTGATGATGTTGCACAGTTAACAACTCCGCGTACACAATTAATTCCTTTTTCTTTTCTAATAGATTTTATTACGCATACATCTTTTAAATTGAGTAATCCAAGTACTTATTTACAGGCGTTGAGTGAACCGTATTTTTATCAAGTTATATACAATTTATTATTAACTGTTCCATTTGGAATTTACTTACGTTACTATTTTAAATGTAATTTAAAAAAGACTGTATTGTTTACATTCTTTTTGACATTCTTTTTTGAAATAACACAACTTACTGGATTATATGGAATCTATCCTAGAAATTATCGTTTATTTGATGTCGATGATTTAATGATTAATACGTTAGGAGGGGTAGTAGGTTATTTTCTTGCTGGAATGTTACAGAAAGTCATTCCTACACGAGATACCATTGATACTGAATCATATCAATTAGGAAAACATGTATCGCCATTACGTCGCATTGTTACGTTTGGTTGTGATAGTTTTCTCTATTTTATGTTTGTAATTGGATATACAGTGTGTGGTAATCCAAATCATAGTTTTCTCATCATGTTTATTGTTTATTATTTTATTTTACCACTTTGTTTAAATGGCCAGACAATTGCTGAGAAGTTCTTTCATTTACAGATTGTCACTACCGATCATTTAGAAGTAGTAAAGAAGAATTGGATACTTCGTCGTATTTTATTTTATCTTTCTTATTTTGTGTTACCATTTTTCCTAGCATTTTTATATGTTCAGATTACTGATTTCTTTAAATTAACGGATTTTCTTTCCTTGTCGTTAGGTTCTTGTTTTATGATTGCCATTATTCTATTTTATGGTTATTCTTTCATTCGTTTTTTCTTTTTCAATAAGATGCTTTTATATGAAACTGTAAGTCATACAAAATACCAAAGTACGATTCAAGCAGAAGAAGATGGAAAATAAAAAAGACACATTATGTCTTTTTTATAAGAATTTTTTTAATGCTTTTATATTGTCTTGCTGAAATTGATAAAAATCTTTTGCCCATTTGATGTTTTCTTTATCGACATTTTCTTTATATGTTCCAATTTTCTTTTCCATATCAATACTTCCCATACTGATACCTTTAATTAACATGTCGGCAATTGAAGCATCACTATTATCTGCCATTACTTCTTTCATAATGCCCATTTTTGCTCCCATTTTAGCCATGAATCCTTCTTCTTTTAAGCTACTATCTAATTTTAATATTTTTTCTTTTGTCTCATCTCGATAACGTTCATACCCTTTTAAAATATCTTCACACGGTTTTATGATTTTATTATCTTTTCCATTTAATTCTTTTAATAATTCTTCTAATGTATAAGTGGCCATAGATGCATCTTTATAAATATATTCTA
>CAJKWD010000017.1 GCA_905203475.1 uncultured Acholeplasmataceae bacterium | reverse complement strand
AATTAATAAAATTACTATTTTTGATAACTGTTTCCCATTCTGTTTTTTTCTCATCTTCATCTCCAGAAATCGCATATTTATTTGTCGGTACTTCGATTTTAGACAATTCTGTTTCTAAAACTTCTAATTCCTGATTACTATATTCTATGTGTTCATCTAATAGATCTCCAGTTAAGACGACAACATCTGGTTTTAACTGATTGATTTTTTTGACGATTGTTTTTAAATCATCTTCATTGACAGTTGTTAAGTAATGGATATCTGACATGTGTAGAATTTTAAAACCGTGGAAATTTTTTTCGAATAACGAGTTTTGTATACTGTATTCACGGATTTCTAAACCAGTTGTTGCTAGAAATCTACTGTATAAAAAAATTCCAGCCACAAGAAAAATCAACACAAGAATAAAAATAACAAGTGTTTTGATGATTGATTTTTTCTTCTTACGACTAGAACGCATATTTATCACCATAATCATTTTATCATATTTTATAAATATTGAAATCAAAAAAGAAAAGTTACTTGACACTTTTCTTTATTACATAAATATCAGCATTAAAAATTGTAAACTCATTAATATTCCATTGTGAAATGTATGGATACCAGCAGTTACTAAAACGTTATCTGTTTTTGTTAAAATGTATGCAAAGATAAATCCTGGTACACTATATGGAATAATATACAGAAGTTCTAGTGGGGAAGACATACCACTTAGTAATACATGTAATCCTCCAAAAACTAGTCCTGATACGATGATAAATAGAACATTATTTTTGATAATATTTTGAATTCCTCTTCTAAAGACCAATTCTTCCATTGTTGGAGCAATTACAACAGATGTAATATACATATAAATTGGTGCGATTTGAAAATTAGAACGGATGATTTCTTCATTTTCTGGTAATACTGTATTATTTCCGGCTAAACTCATAATTCCTAAAATAATATAGTTAGAAAGCATCATAAGCCCTAATAGTAAGAACCAATATTTAAAATATTTTTTAAAATAAGTTTTGTGATTCTTTTTGATATCTTCTATATCTAATTTTAATTGGTCCCATAAAATAAAAATAATAATCGCTAGTAATAATGCTTGATAAATCAGTAGATATGGAATCTTAATGCTATTTGGTAAAGTATTTACATCAATTCCCAGTAATATAAATGGGACTGTTTCTATATACGAAAAAAAGAAATAAGCAAATATCGCAAGTAGACCACTGCCAGCACGTTTTAAGTATGTTTTATCGATTTTCTTCATATCTTAACCCACTTTCTAGTAATATTATAACAAATTTTTATAGGGAAAATGATATAAAATCATAAAAATAGATGAAATTTCATAAATTTATGGTATAATGGTTACAGTGATTACAGCGAAGAGTGGGACGTTCCCACTCTTTCAATTTAGTGGAGGTATTATGGATATAAAAGAAATTCGTAAATTATTTGAAGATGTCATTCAAGAAAATGGATATATCTTAGATGAGGTTTTATATGTTAAAGAAGATGGTATGAACTTTTTACGTGTTGTCATTGATAAAGAGGGGATTATCGATGTCGATGATTGTGTCAAAGTGAGCAAATTAATTAATCCGATCTTAGATGAAGAAGATCCGATTGAAGAGAATTATATTTTAGATGTATGTTCTAAAGAGAAAGGGTGTGAATAACATGGATATAAAAGAATTTAAAAAAGCGGTTGAAGTATTAGAAAAAGAAAAAGGAATTCAAGAAGATGTGATTTATGATGCGATGGAGTTAGCACTTACATCTGCTTATAAAAAGAATTATCACTCACTATCTAATGTGAGAGTAGATATTAATCGTGAAACAGGAGAAATTAAAGTATTTTCATATAAGACAGTTGTTCATGATCCAGATGAATTTGGAATTATTAATGAAGATGAAGTAGAAGCTTATTACCAAGCTCATATGGATGATGATGAGGAAGATGAAGAAAACAAAGAAGAAGAAGTAAAACCAATCAAATATGATCCACGTATTCATTTGACATTAGAAGAAGCTAGAAAAATTGTTCCAGGTATCAAAATTGGAGAAACAATCGAAGAAGAAGTTACTCCAAGAGACTTTGGACGTGTGGCTGCTGCTACTGCAAAACAAGTAGTTGTACAAAAAATCCGTGAAGCAGAAAGAAATAATATCATGGAAGAATGGGCTGATAAAGAAGGTGAAATGGTTACCGGAATTGTCGAAATGGAAGATGTTAGAAACTATTATATTAACTTAGGTAGAACCCAAGGAATTCTTCCTAAATCAGAAATTATTCCAGGAGAGACAATCCAAATGGGATCTAGCTTGAAAGTATATATCAGTCGTGTTGATAACAACTCAAAAGGACCATTAATCTTACTATCTCGTAAACACTACGGATTTGTAAAACGTCTTTTTGAATTAGAAATTCCAGAAATTAATGAGGGAACCATTCTAATTTATAGTGTAGCTCGCGAGGCTGGAGTAAGAAGTAAAGTCGCTGTGGAGTCAACGGTTATCAATGTTGATCCAGTAGGAGCTTGTATTGGAGAACATGGTAGTCGTATTAGTCGTATTATCGATGAATTAAATGGGGAAAAGATCGATATTATTCCTTATGATCACGATGATATGAAATTTATTGAAAACGCACTGAGTCCTGCTCGTAATTTACATGTATGTATTACTGATGAAAAGAAGAAGACAGCTATGGTAATTGTAGATAACGAGAATCTTTCTTTAGCAATTGGAAAGAAAGGATTAAATGTTCGTCTTGCAACACGTTTAACCCACTTCTCTAAAATTGATGTTAAAACATATGAGCAAGCAAGAGAAGAAGGAATTAATATTTTAGAAGGATAGTATGATGAAACAGAAGAAAATTCCGATGCGTACTTGTGTTGTCACAAGAGAAAAATATCCAAAAAAAGAATTAATTCGTGTTGTTAGAACTCCTGAAGGTACTGTAGAAGTAGATACCAATGGGCGTATGAATGGACATGGTGCTTATTTAAAGTTAGACCGTGAAGTGATTTTAAAAGCAAAGAAGAGTAAGGTATTAAATCGTCATTTGGAAGTAGAGGTGCCAGATACGGTTTATGATACATTGTTAGAGATGGTTGATGATAAATAATATTTAGAAAGAGGTGATATCTATGATGAGTGTACTAGAATATGCACAAGATGTGAATAAGACAGTAGAAGAAATCATGGAAGCATGTAAGAGACTTGGAATTGATGTACATGGTGAGGATGATATGTTAGATGATGAAGCAATTACTCTTTTAGATAACGATGACTTTGTCAGTGAAGAACAATTAGAAGAAGCCATTGAAGATCGTGTCGAAGAGATGATTGATGAATCTCATATCGAAGTGGATAATACCATAAAAAAAGAGAAACTAAATAATAAAAAGAAACGCGTACAACAAGCTAAACAACAAAAGAAAGAGAACTTTAAAGCAAAGAAAAAAGAAATGTATAAAAATAAAGAAAAGTTAGTTTCTAATACACCAGTAACAGATGAGAAGACTGTTGTTTATAAAGAGGGGATGACAGTTGCTGATCTAGCTACTGCACTAGGAGTAAAGAGTGCAGAGTTAGTTAAGAAATTATTTACACTAGGAATTATGTGTACAGTAAATCAGAGTTTAAGTTTTGATAATGCTTCTATTTTAGCGCTTGAATATGGAAAAGAGTTAAAGAACGAAGAAGCAGTGGATGTAACGAATTTTGAAAACTTTGAAATTCATGATAGAGAAGAAGATTTAGTAGCACGTGCTCCTGTTGTTACTATTATGGGACATGTTGACCATGGTAAGACAACACTTTTGGATACCATTCGTAAGACAAGTGTTGCCGAAGGAGAAGCAGGGGGTATTACGCAAGCAATTAATGCATATCAAGTAAAATATCATGATAAACCAATTACTTTTATCGATACACCAGGACATGCTGCATTTACAGAAATGCGTGCAAGAGGAGCTAGTATTACCGATATTATCATTATTATTGTAGCCGCTGATGATGGTGTGATGCCACAAACAGAGGAAGCAATTGATCATGCGAAAGCTGCTAAGGTACCAATTATTGTGGCAATTAATAAAATGGATAAACCAGGTGCTAATCCAGATCGAATTATGCAACAATTAACAGAATATGGTCTTACTCCAGAAGAATGGGGTGGAGATACACTATATAACCGTATTGTCGCAACGACTGGAGAAGGAATTGATTCTCTTCTAGAAAATATATTATTAATTGCTGATATGCAAGATTATAAAGCAAATCCAAATCGTTATGCCAGTGGTACTGTTGTAGAATCAAGATTAGATCCACATGTAGGACCAGTTGTGACACTATTAATTCAAAATGGAACCCTTCGTTTAGGAGATCCAATTGTTGTTGGTACAGCATATGGTAAAGTACGTACTATGAAAAACGACAAAGAAGAAGAAATTACGGAAGCAATTCCTTCAACACCAGTATCTGTGACAGGATTAAATGATACACCAATTGCTGGTGATAAATTCATGGCTTTTGAAACAGAAAAACAAGCGCGTAGTATTGGAGAAGAGAGAAAAGAACAAGCCAAGACAAAAGAACGTTCTAGTCATAGAGCTGCTTCATTAGATGACTTATTTGCTCGTATTCAAAGTGGTACAAAAGAAATTAATGTCATTATTAAAGCCGATGTGAATGGAAGTAGTGAAGCAGTGAAAAATTCACTGGAAAAACTACAAGTAGAAGATGTACGTGTCAATGTGATTCGTGCTAGCGTTGGAGCAATTACGGAAAGTGATATCGTTCTTGCAAAAGCTTCTGATGCGATTATTATTGGATTTAATGTAAGACCAAATAATAAGATGAAAGATCGTGCCAAAGAAGCAGGTGTTGAAATTAGACTTTATGACATCATCTATAAAGTAGTAGAAGAGATGGAAGCTGCTATGAAAGGTATGTTAGAACCTGTTTATGAAGAAAAGACACTTGGTACAGCAGAAGTAAGACAATTATTTAAATTCTCTAAAGTAGGTACCATTGCTGGTAGTTATGTAACAGATGGTATTATTAAACGTTCTAGTAAAGCACGTGTGATTCGTGATGAAATTGTAATCTATGATGGAAATATTAATTCTGTACAACGTGGTAAAGATACAGTGAAAGAAGTGAAAAAAGGATTAGAATGTGGAATTACAGTAGAGAATTTTAATGATATTAAAGTAGGAGATACCATTGAATCTTATGAAATGGTAGAAATTGCAAGATAAGAGGATATTTCCTCTTTTTTTTTCGAATAATATATATAGGTGATGATGCATGAAAGAAGAACTCATTCAGAATTTAGAAAGATTAGTACGTTATCCAAGTATTTATTCTGAGGAAGAGAATACTCCTTTTGGTGTACAAGTAAAAAAGTGCTTAGAAGAAGCACTAAAAATAGGGTATCGTTATGGTTTAAAGACGAAGAATTTAAATGACTATTGTGGTTATATAGAAGTAGGAGAAGGAAAAGAAATCATTGGAATTTTATGTCATTTAGATGTTGTACCAGAAGGAAGTGGTTGGAATACCAATCCTTTTCAGTTGACAGAAATAGATGGTAAATTATATGGAAGAGGAGTCAGTGATGATAAGGGAGCAGTAAGTGCGATGTTAATCGTCATGAAATTATTAAAGAGTGAGAAAATACCAGATAATAAGAAAGTGAGATTGATTCTCGGTTGTAATGAAGAGTCTGGTTCTAAAGATATGGAATATTATAAAAAAGTAGAAGGTGATATTCAAATAGGTTTTACACCGGATGCGACTTTTCCTGGTATTCATGGAGAAAAGGGGAGAATCTTAATTTCTTTTCAAGCCAGTCATACCAATATAATCGATATCACAGGTGGAACAAGTGATAATGCAGTACCAGACTATGTGAAAATTACTATTTCAAATCATAGTTATGATGTTTTTTTATTGACATCGTACTTAGAAGAACAACACTTAAATTATCATATAACAAAACAAGATGGAATGGATCTGATCGAAGTGTTTGGAACTTCAGCGCATGCTTCTACTCCTGAAAAAGGAAGAAATGCGACCGCTTATTTAATGCATGCTTTAGAATTAGCTCATTTTCATGATCCTTTTGTTCGAAAATATAATCAGTATATTGGTTTATCGTACGATGGAACAGGTCTTGGTATCAATGAGAAAGATCAATATGGCATTTTAACATGTAATCAAGGTGTTATTAAAAAAGAAAATCATCATATCATTGGAACATTAGACATTCGTGTTCCTGTCACTTGTCATATCGAAGATACCATTCAGAAGTTAAACAAACTTTCTATTAAAGATTGGAAGTTTGAAATATTAGATCAAGATGAATCTCTTTATTATGATTTAAAAAATCCTCTTGTTCAGAGTTTATGGAAGGCATATCAAAAAGTAACTGGCGATACAGAATCAATTCCGACTACCACTGGTGGAGGAACGTATGCCAAAAGTATGAACAACTGTATCGCTTTTGGTTGTGCCTTTCCAGGAGTAGATAATCGTATTCATCAGGCAAATGAATTTGTTTCAGTAGAAGATTTATTAAAACAAGTTGAAATTTATCATCAAGCAATTTTAAATCTATTAGAGCAATAAAAAAAGAGCACAGGCTCTTTTAGTCAATAAAGATAGATGTTTTTTCTTTTCTTTCCTCTTTTTCTTTTGGGAAAGTAATTTTTAAACTTCCATCTTTGAATTTTGCTTTAATATCTGATTCATCAATATCACCAACATAGAAAGATCTAGATACCTCTCCATAATGACGTTCACGACGGATATATTTACCATTATCTTCTACATGATCTTCCTTTGTAGCATGAATTGTTAAATATCCATCTTTATAGTCTACTTGAATATTATCTTTGTCAAATCCAGGCAGATCTGCTTCTAGGTGGTACTCACCATCTTTTTCATAAATATCTGTTTTCATAAGATTACTATCTTTCCATGCTCTGGTATCAAATAAATCAAATGCATCACTAAAAAAATGATCTCTTGGAATTAAATCCATATATTTCCACCTCCATTATCAATATAATACTGAATTATGGGAGAATTATGTCAAAATAAAAAAAATTAATATTTTTCACACATTTACGAATGATTAGAATACTGGTATAATATGTTTGAGGTGAAATTATGAACCAAGTAAAGATTGAACGTGTAAATAGTTTATTAGAAAAAGAAATTAGTACGATATTAATGATGGAAGTAAAAGATCCTGATATTCGTTTTGTTACAGTGACAAAGGTAAGTACTACCAATGATTTAAGTTATGCGAAAGTATATGTAACTGTTATGAGAGATGATAAAAAAGAAGAAACATTAAAAGCATTGAAAGATGCGAAAGGTTTTATTCGTAAAGAATTAATGGATCGTGTTGAATTAAGACATATTCCTGAATTACAATTTGTTTATGATGATTCTATTGCCTATGGACAAAAGATTGAATCTATCATCGATGAACTACATGAAAAAGGGGAATGAGAAGCTGGAATCGCTTCTTTTTGTTTAATTATTAATATTTTAGAAAAGAAATTGAAGTGATGAATTATGAGAAATTGTGACTTGAAATAAAATATTGTTTAGAGGATTATAGAGGTGTCCGTGAAATGTTTATTGAGAAGATTTAAGCTAGAATATGATACATTTTTATTAACAAAATATATACAAATTTATTGGATTTAAAACGTTTGAATTTTATACAGTTGGATTTGATATCAAGGGGATATAGTGAGTGATATTATGTTATAGAAGTATTATGCGTCCAACTCTTGTTTAAGGATATGGATCAAAAATAAAAAATTAGAATCAGGAAAAAAACAGAAAGTCTTAACTAAAAGAGTGAGAAGATACTAGTTGACAATTGACGAAATAAAAAGCATATGTTATGATAGAGACATATTAATTCTACAGGGAATGATTCTAAGTAGAAAAAATATTGGTAAAAAGAGAACTTATGTTTGGTGAAAATAAGTCAAGATATTTTTTTGAAGTACAAATCAGGAGTAGAAATCGTCATCTCGCGTTAAGAGAAGAGTGCATAAAGTATTTTATGAATTAAGGTGGTACCGCGGTTATTTCGCCCTTAAAACATGAAATACTTTTTTTATTTAGGAGGAGATAAAATGACATTATATGAAGAATTAATGTGGCGTGGTTTAATTAAAGACGTTGCAGGTGAAGATTTACAAAAGAAATTAGATGAGGAGAAGATTACTTTTTACTGGGGAACAGATCCAACTGCTGATAGTTTACACTTAGGACACTATTCTTCTTTAGTAACCGCTAAACGTTTAGCAAAAGCAGGGCACCATCCTATTTTATTAGTTGGTGGAGCAACAGGTTTAATTGGTGATCCAAGACCTACTGCTGAAAGAGAATTAATTTCTAAAGAAACAGTGGAGAAAAATTTAGAAGGAATTCGTAATCAAGTGAGTAAAATTTTTGATGGAAAAGCAGAAGTAGTAAATAACTATGAATGGACAAAAGATATTTGCTTTTTGGATTTCTTAAGAGATGTAGGTAAATATATCAATGTGAATTATATGTTAAATAAAGATATTATCAATCGTCGTTTAGATACGGGAATTACTTATGCAGAGTTTTCTTATACGTTAATTCAAGGAAATGATTTCTTACATTTATTCCAAGAAAAAAATTGTATTATGCAAGTAGAAGGCTCTGATCAATGGGGTAATATTACAACAGGAATTGATTTAATTAAGAAGAAATTAAATAAGACTGCTTATGGATTTACAATGCCTTTAATTTTAGATAAGTACGGTAATAAATTTGGTAAGAGTGAAGGAAATGCTTTATGGCTTGATAAAAATAAAACATCATCTTATGAGTTGTATCAATATTTAATTAATACAGATGATGAAATGGTAATTCACTATTTAAAAGTCTTTACTTTCTTATCTAAAGAAGAAATCGAAGCAATTGAAAAAGAACAATTACAACACCCAGAAAGTCGTGTTGCTCAAAAAGCATTAGCTCGTGAAATTATTACTGATTTACATGGTAAAGAAGAATTTGAAAAAGCAGAAGAAATGAGTCAATTACTATTTAGTGGTAATATTCAAAAATTATCTGTAAATGATTTAAAAATTGGTTTAAAAGATGTACCTCATTTTGATATTACAGAAGAGATGAATTTAGTTGAATTTTTAGTAAATCATAAGATTGCTAGTAGTAAAAGAGAAGCTCGTGAATGGATTACAGCGGGAAGTATTACAATAAATGGTGAAAGAATTACTGATTTAGAGTATGTTGTTTCTAAAGAGGATGCTTTAGAACAGACATTGACAATTGTTCGTCGTGGTAAGAAGAAATATTATGTTGGTACATGGAATGAATGAGAAAATTACTTGGATAGATAAGATGGATATGACACTTCCTATTTTTCACGAAAGTGAAGATAGTATTATTTATCAATTAAATTCTGATCATTTAGTAAAAATATATAAAGATAATATCAGTGATGATAAAAAAGAACATATTGCAAAAGTAGTACAATATTTCTTAAATCATCCATCAAAAAAAGATATTGTTCCTATCAAAGCATGGTTATCCAACGATGGATTGGTAGGGTATGAGATGTTATTTGAACATCAATATCAACCATTATCACAACAATTAGAAACATTTGATCAGGAGACATTAGAAAATTTGTTATATCAAATAGAGCAGGAATGTTATGAACATAATCAGGAATATATTTATATAGATATTGACGTTGATAATATTTTATATTGGAATGGACGTATCAAATGGATTGATTTTGATGATTGTTTAATTACAAATACATTAAGTGAATATGATAAGAAAAAGGGATTAGAACATCAACAGAGTATTTTTCGTTTATTTGCTTTATCTCTTTTATATCATGTTTCACTAGAGAATATTTATTATTTAGAGAAGACAGATAAGTTATCTTCAGAACAAAAAGAACAGATTCGGGAAATGCTTGCAGGACATCATCGTTCTTTAGATACATTACTTGAACATTATCATTTCTTAAATAGACAAAAATAAAAGGAAGCAAATGCTTCCTCTTTTTTAACGGTTATAGAATTCAACAATTAATGCTTCTTTGATTTCTGGGTTTAATTCGCTTCTTTCTGGATATCTTACATAAGTAGCACTCATGTTCTTTTCATCATAAGTAATGAATTCAACACGTTTATTAACTGCTTCTAAGCTAGCTTTAATTGCTGGATGTTCTTTTGAATTTTCTTTTACAGCAATTACATCACCAGGTTTAACTTGGTAAGATGGAATATCTACTTTTCTACCATTTACTGTAATATGTCCATGGTTTACTAATTGTCTAGCTCCTCTTCTTGTTGTAGCGAATCCAATACGATAAACTAAGTTATCTAAACGACTCTCTAAAAGTTTTAGTAAGTCTTCACCGTGAACTCCTTTTAATTTTCCAGCCATATCAAATGTTTTTCTGAATTGTTTTTCTGTTAACCCATACATATATCTAACTTTTTGTTTTTCTTGAAGTTGTTCTCCATAGTTAGATAATTTTTTCTTACGATCTTGTCCATGAGCTCCAGGTCCGTAAGGCTTCTTAGCTAATTCTTTTCCTGTTTCAGTAGTAGAGAAACCAACACGACGTGCTCTTCTGTACTCAGATCCTGTGTATCTTGCCATACTTTTCCTCCTTCTTACGTAGTTTTAAAGAGGAGATAACATTCAAGATTAGGGTGTTTATTTAAATCGTTTCGCTTGGCAGCAAAGTTACTACAACCCAATCGGTAATAAACACATTAACTTGCTTGTTATCAAGCTGCTCTTTTTGTTCATACGCATACATAATTATATGATAAAAGCCCTTGAAAGTCAACATAAAATTATCGATACTTTACATATTTCATAAAAATTATACAAAATATTGCAAAAAAAGACACGAGTGTGATATAGTTATACTAACGAGGTGATACAAGTGAATAGTCTTACTTTAATGATTTTGACAATATATGTAATAACTATTATACTTGTTGTTTTCGTACTGAATTTCATTCAAAATAAGAAAAACAAAAAGTTAAAACATCACTTAGAAGAGTTAGAAATAGAAAAAAATGAAATTGATTCTGCACCTATTGCTCCAGAGTTATCTAAAGTAGAAACTTTCTTAAAAAATGAAAGTGTAGAAGCGATGTATGAGAAGTGGAAAGAGCGTTTAGATGATATTAAAAATCATCAGATTCCTAAGATTACTGATATGTTATTAGAAGCTGATTATTCTCTTTCAAAAATGGATTATAAAAGTACGCTTTATAAGATTGCAAAATTAGAGATGGAATTATATAAAGTGAAAGCTAATTCAGAATTTCTATTGGGGGAAATTCGCTCTATTACAACGAGTGAAGAAAAAAACCGTGGTATTATTACTAAATTAAAGACGAAATACCGTGAATTATATGAGAAGTTTGTCGCTACTCGTACAGAGTTTGGAGAGGCTGAAAATGCAGTTCAAAATCAATTTGCAACGATTGCAAAAATGTTTGAAAAGTTTGAACTAGTAATGGATAAGAATCAATATACGGAAGTAACACAAGTTATGAAAGTGATTGATAATTCTTTAAAACATATGGAAATTGTCGTTGAAGAAGTTCCAAGTATCGAATTACTGGCTACAAGTATTTTGCCTAAGAAAATGGCTGAATCAATGGAAATATATAAAAATATGGTCAGTATGGGATATCCTCTTGATTATTTAAATGTCGAATATAATATAGAAGAAGCGAATAAAAAAATTACAGATATTAGAAAACGCGTTCAAAATTTAAATTTGGAAGATAGTTTATTTGAACTTAAAATCTTACTAGAGTATTTTGAACAACTTTATCAGGATTTTGAAAAAGAAAAACAAGAACGTAGTATTTTTGAAAATGCTAGTAATACATTTAAAAATAAACTGAATCGTATGAATCGTTTAGTAGAAGATATTTTTGCAAAATTCGATAATATTAAAAATACATACCATTTATCAAATGATGATGTGATGGTATTAAATGAAGTAAAAGAAAAACTAGGTGTTTTAAATCATGATTTTGAAGTATTTCAAGAACATACTGGTAATCATACCTTTGCTTATTCTAAATTAACGCATGAAGTAGAATTATTAACCAATCGTTTAGTGGCACTTCAAGAACGTTTAGATGAGACATTAGAAGTGATTGGTGGTATGAAGGCTGATGAAGTGAGAGCACGTGAACAATTAGATGAAGTAAGAGGGATTTTAAAAGAGTCTAAATTAAAAATTCGTGATTACAATTTGCCTGTCATTCCAAACACATATTTCGTGGAATTAAAAGAAGCTGGCGCCGCTATTAAAGAGATTGTAAAAGAATTAGATAAAAAACCAATTACGATTACTACATTAAATACAAGAGTAGATACAGCTCGAGATCTCGTTTTAAAATTATATATGACAACAAAAGAATTAGTGAAAACAGCGATGTTTGCTGAAATGGCGATTGTATATGGAAATCGTTATCGTAGTTCCGTAGAAGGATTAGATAAGAAATTAACTTATTCTGAAGTACTATTTTATAAAGGTGAATATCACAAATCATTAGAACTTACGATTAATTGTTTGAATCGAATTGAACCAGGTATTTATGATAAATTATTAAGATTATATGGAAATGAGAAGTAGTGTCATCGCTACTTTTTTTAAAAGAAAAGAGGGGAAGTTATGAATGAAATATATCATAAAATTGTCGATGAAGCAGAGGAGCGAGATGTTTTAAACGATATAGAAACACCAGAGAATAAGTTATTATCAGAAACATTAGAACAGTTAGAAGAAAAGGATTATCTAGAACGTTTTATGGAAGAAACAGATTATGATAATTTCCAGAACAAGTGTGATGATTATTCCAACAATGATGCGAATTAAGATACTTTTCATGATGCGTAAAATTCGGTATACTAGTAAGTAGGTGATCCTAAATGAACAAGAAGAAACCACTATCTCGTGTTGCACGTAGAAAAAAGCTAAGACGCAAAAGATATCTTTTAATAGGTAGTTTTTGTGTGTCGGTTCTTGTTTTTTCTTTTTCTATTTTTTTCCTTTGGAATTGGTTTCAAGATAATCAAAAGATAGATAAGCTTTCCAAAGAGACAGTAAATACTGTAGATAAAAAAGAGAAAAAAGATAATAAAAAAACAGAATTAGTCAATCCTCCAGAAGAAAATAAAAAAGATGATTATTGGGATTATATTAAAATGAATTTGTTAGAAGTTAATTTTAACGATTTATTAAATAAGAATCCAGATACAGTAGGATGGATTGAAGTAAAAGGAACAAATATTAATTATCCAATTGTTCAAACTACAAATAATGAGTATTACTTAAATCATGCTTTTGATAAAACAAAAAATGATGCTGGCTGGGTTTTTATGGATTATCGTAATGATGCGAAAAACTTTGATCAAAATACCATTATTTATGCTCATAGTCGTTATAATAAAACAATGTTTGGAAGTTTAAAAAATATTTTATCTAGCTCTTGGTATAATAATAAAAATAATCATATTATTCGTATGTCAACACCAACAGAAAATACAATGTGGCAAGTATTTAGTGTTTATACGATTGCTGCTGAAAGCTATTATATTACTCCTAATTTTTCTGATGTAAATAGTTATCAGACCTTTTTAAACACATTAAAAAGTAGAAGTGAAGTACAGTTTTCTGCTAGTTTAAATACCAATGATAAAATATTGACATTGTCGACATGTCAAGACAATTTTGGACATCGTGTTGTAATGCATGCTAAATTGATAAAAAGGGAGACAAGAACTTGACATTTGAAAACAAAATTCGATTGATTTTTTCTATTTACTCTAGTATACTTGAAGTAGATAGGCTAGAAGGTTTATCTTTGAAAGGTAAAGGAGGAAAATTATGGGAAAGATGAAGTATATTGTATCATTTTGTGCTGTAGGATTATGTGCATTACTTCCAATGGTACATGCTGATGCAAAAGAAGTAAAAGTTAGTGATGGAACTACTTTCCAAAATGCAGTAAATAATGCTGAAAATGGAGATATCATTACATTAGAGCAAGATATCACATTAGATGGAGCTGCTTATTTACAAAGTGGTGTAGAAATCACAATTGATGGTGCTAACCATTCAATTACTGGTAATCGTGCTGCTACAGGTAGTGTAACAGATAACATTACTTTAATTACTGCATCATTAACTGGTTCTAAAATCAATTTAAAAAATGTTACTTTAAAAGACAGTCCAAAATATGGTGTACAAGCTTATGATGGAGGATATATTAGTCTTCAAAATGTAACAATTGATAATTGTAAATATGGAGCTGTATTAGTAAATGGTGGTACAGTAGAAGTTATTTCATTAAACTTAGGTAAAAATGGAGAACCTGCTAATAATGGAATTGAACTTTCTAAATCAAAAAATATTGCTGGTTCATCAAATCAACCAACAGTAGTAATGAATGGAACTTTAACTTCTACAGAAACTGAAAATGTAATTCGTTTCGCAGAAGATGAAAATGATGCAACAACAGAAGTTGTTATCGAAAATACTGAATCTACTACAGATAAAGTATTATTAAATGATAATAAAGTTGTTGTAACAGACAATGCTGGAAAAGTAAAATATGAAAGTAATGAAGCTACTGATATTACTGTAGATGGTGATGAATATGTTGAACCAACAGAACCAACTACACCTACAACTCCAGAAGAAACTCCATCAACTGATAATACTACTGAAGAAGTAACAAACCCAGAAACTTCTGATTCTGTATTATTAATCGTTGCTGGTATGATTCTTTCTGCAGCTGCAGGAACATTTGCATTAAAACAATTAAAAAATCATGCTTAATTGAAAGACAAGGTTGAAACCTTGTCTTTTTGTTTGCTATAATATACGTCGGAGGAAGAACTATGGAAAAATTAATATTAATTAAGTATGGAGAGTTAACAACCAAAAAAGGAAATCGAAATTTATTTATTAAAACTTTGACGAAAAATATAGAAGAGATGTTACAAAATTACGATGTCAATATTATAAAAAATAGAGTACGTATGTTTATTGAAGTAAATGATCATAAGTTTGATGAAGTAGTAAAACAGTTACAAAAAGTATTTGGACTACATAGTATAGTCATTTGTGAAAAAGTAAATACTAATGATATAGAAGAATTGAAAAAGATTGCCTTTCAATTATTAGAGAAGGAAACATTTGATACATTTAAAGTAGTAACAGATCGTGCTGATAAAACATATCCAATTCAGAGTATGGAAGTAAGTAGACAAATCGGTGGCTATTTATTAAAAATTTTAAAAAATAAAAAAGTAGATATCCATCATCCACAACTTACATTACATATTGAAATTAGAACCGATGGTACTTATTTTTATACAAAAGAAGTAGAAGGCATTGGTGGATATCCAGTTGGTATTCAAGGAAAAGGAATGCTTATGTTAAGTGGAGGAATCGATAGTCCAGTTGCTGGCTATTTAGCACTAAAACGTGGCGTTCAAATCGAATGTATTTATTTTGATTCACCACCACATACAAGTATTGAGGCAAAAAATAAAGTTTTAAAATTAGCTTCTATTTTAAATGAATATTCAGGTCACATCAAAGTACATGTCATTCCTTTTACACAATTACAGGAAGCCATCTTTAAAAATTGTGATCCTACTTATATGATAACCATTATGCGTCGTATGATGTATCGTATTACAGAAAGACTTGCCAAAAAAAGAAATTGTAAAATTATTGTCAATGGGGAAAGTATTGGTCAAGTTGCGAGTCAAACACTAACAAGTATGAGTGTTATTAATGAAGTAACAAATATGCCTGTTATACGTCCTGTCGCATGTATGGATAAATTAGAGATTATTCGTATGAGTGAAAAGATTGGTACTTATGAAACGAGTATTTTACCATTTGAAGATTGTTGTACAATCTTTGTGCCAAAACATCCAGTCATTCATCCTGATTTAAAAAAAGCTAAAGAAATGGAAACAACTTTTGATTATGAATCATTGATTCAAGCATGTTTAAAAAATGTCGTGACTATTTCTAACTTTGAAGAAGAATCTAGTGATTTATTATAAGCCAAAAATTACCATAACATTTTTTGTATGAAACCTCAAAATGTACACATTCTATTAGTGTACAGGAGGTGAAACTGATATGAAAAACAGTACAACAAATAAATTAGTTGTTCCTGGAGCTAAACAAGCAATTGAACAAATGAAATACGAAATTGCTAATGAATTAGGTGTTAATTTAGGTCCAGATGCTACTTCACGTGCTAATGGTTCAGTTGGTGGAGAAATCACTAAGAGATTAGTACAAATGGGTGAACAACACCTAGGAAGTACATCTACTTACCAAGGAAAATAGTTTTTAAAAGCGCACCATAGGTGCGTTTTTTTAAGAGGTGAGAAAGATGAAAGAAAAAATAGAAAGAGAATATCATATGGGAGTTCCTTATTTTAAAAAAGTAGAGGAACAAATAGAACAAAAAAAGAAGAGCTAGTCTCTTCTTTATTCAGTTAAATCACTTGGATTTGGATCGGCACTACATTTTACAAATTTTAAATAAGGTTCTCTTGTACATAAATAATAAGTACAAGTATTTTCTGGACAGTCTGGGGCAGGATCTAATTTATATCTACCACCACCCAAATCTTTTACCTTAGAAAGTAATGCTTCTTTTGGATGTGAAAATAATAATTCTCTTCTAACTGCACCACCTGGGAACCATATTGCATAAATAAATAGTATAACTACAATGGTTACAAACACAATTGGAACTTTAGAAGATACTTTTCTTGGCATCATATATGATCACTCCTATATTATTAATATATCATAGAAATGAAAATTTACAAAATTTTATCAACAATGCCA
Source organism: uncultured Acholeplasmataceae bacterium (assembly GCA_905203475.1). Taxonomy (GTDB): domain Bacteria; phylum Bacillota_I; class Bacilli_A; order RF39; family UBA660; genus UMGS2016. The sequence continues at coordinate 5,895 of CAJKWD010000017.1, read as the reverse complement.
TAATCAAGTGCTTCTTTGGCACTTAAGAAATGATCTCTTTCAGTATCTTGTTCTACTTTTTCTAACTTTTGACCAGTATTCTTAGATAAGATTTTATTTAACTTATCCTTTAATTTTAAAATTCTTTCAGCAACAATTTTAATCTCAGTTGCCTGTCCTTCAGCTCCTCCTAATGGTTGGTGAATCATAACTTCACTATTTGGTAGACAGCATCTTTTCTTCTTAGTACCACTAGAAAGTAAAAATGCTCCCATACTAGCAGCCATACCAACACATATGGTCGATACATCACTTTTAATAAAGTTCATTGTATCATAAATTGCCATTCCTGCGGTAATACTTCCCCCAGGAGAATTAATATATAAACTAATATCATCATGATTTAAACTATCTAGGTAGAGTAATTCTCCAACTACAATATTCGCACTAGCATCTGTAATTTCTCCACTTAAAATAATAATACGATCTTTTAATAATCTAGAATAAATATCATAAGCTCTTTCTCCATTACTACTTTTTTCTATGACTGTTGGTATTAACAAAATATCACCCTTTCATTTATATATAGTCCAAAATAAATGAACTTATACACAGAAGAGTGTGACAAAATGAATGTTTTTTGATAAAATGATAATGTATAGAGAATAAGAGGGAAAGATTATGAGAATGATAAAAGTAAACTATAGGAATATTGAAACCAAAGAATTTTTAGAAGATTCATCTCTTTTAGAAATTAGTGATAGTTTTAAGAAGTACTATAATTATCCGATTTTAGTTGCAAAAGTAGACAATGATATTACACCACTTGCTGAAAAAGTAACCAAAAAATGTGATATCGACTTTTATGATCGTTCGAGTGATGTTGGAAATGAAATATATGGACGTAGTTTGCAATTTGTTCTTATTTTAGCAGTTAAAAGACTGTTTGGACGTGATGCTGATATTGTGGTAGAACATTCTATCGATAAAGGTGTGTATTGTGAATTACACGGGGCATCATTAGATAAGCCACTTATTAAAAAACTTACGTCAGAAATGCAAAAGATTGTCGATGAGAATTTAATCTTTACGAAAGTCAGTGTTTCTCGCATCGATGCGATTAAGTATTTTAAAGCAAAAAAGAAAATGGATAAAGTTCATGTTTTAAAATATATTAGTAATACTTATATTAATCTGTATCGATTAGATGATCTATATGATTATTTCTATGGTGATCTAGTTTATAGCACAAAAGTGTTAGATGATTTTAAATTAACGTATATTAAGGGAAATGGATTTGTATTGAGTTACCCTGATATTTATAATCCAGAATGTACATTGGATTATAGACACCATCCAAAATTATTTGATGCTTTCCTAGATTATACCAATTGGGGTAGAACACTAGGTATCAATAATGCAGCTGATTTAAATGAACAAGTATCTACAGGTCGTTATGGAGATTTAATTCGTGTTGCAGAAGCATATTACGATGGACAATTATCGAATATTGCTGAAGAAATCTATAACAAGAAAAATAATATTCGATTAATTTTATTAGCTGGTCCTTCTTCTAGTGGAAAAACGACAACTAGTAAAAAATTACAAATCTATTTACAAAGTAAAGGGATTAAAACACATCAAATATCAATTGATGATTATTACATTGATCGTGATAAGACACCACTTGATAAAGAGGGAAAACCTGACTTTGAAAGTATTCGTGCCATTGATTTAGAATTATTTAACAAACATTTAATGAGATTACTAGATGGTGATAAAGTATTATTACCAGAATTTAATTTCATTACTGGAAAAAGAGAATTTAAAAAGAAGTGGTTACAACTTGGAGAAGATGATATGATCGTAATAGAAGGATTACATGCTTTAAATGATAAGCTTACAATGAGCATTGAAAGAAAACGTAAATATCGTATTTATATGAGTCCTTTGACTCAGCTTAATATCGATAATCACAATCGTATCCATACCAGTGATACAAGAAAATTAAGAAGAATTATTCGTGATAATAAATATCGTGGATATTCAGCTTCTGATACACTTGCTATGTGGTCTAAAATTCGTGCAGGAGAAGAAAAAAACATCTTCCCATATCAAGAAGATGTCGATAAAATTATTAACTCTGCTTTACTATACGAATTAGGAGTCTTAAAGACATATGCTGAACCATTATTATTTAGTGTCAAAGAAAATGATCCAGTATACCCAGAAGCATTGCGTTTGATTAATTTCTTAAGAAATTTCTTACCAATCCCATCAGAAGAAGTACCAAAAGATAGTGTACTTCGTGAATTTATCGGTAATAGTTGCTTTGGAGGAAACAATCTTTTATCGTGATTAAAGTAGCAATCAATGGATTTGGTGAAATGGGAAATGATATTTTTGAACAATTACAAGGCGCTGAAGGATATCAATTAAGAGCTATTAATTTCATAGGTGATAAAGAAAACTTCTATCGTTTTTGTTCATTAAATTATCCAGGTATTTATGTATTTTACGAACCAGATATTTCTAATTTACCTTGGAAAGCATTAGATATAGACTGTGTTGTAGATACAACAAATAATCAACTAAATATCAAGAAACATATCAAAGCAGGGGGAAAACACGTAGTTATGGTAGAAACAGAACAAAAAATTAAATGTTATAGAAAGAAAGGAAGATAAAATGATTAAAGTAGCAATTAATGGATTTGGAAGAATAGGAAGATTAGTATTTCGTTTAATGGAAGATGATGCAAATTTTGAAGTAGTCGCAATCAATGATATTACAGAACCAGAACAACTTGCATATCTTTTAAAATATGATACGTCTCATAAAAATTATCGTATTAATGAAATTACATATGGAGAAGATTACATTCAAGTAGGAGATCATAAAATAAAGATTTGTAAAGAATTAGATCCTTCTAATTTACCATGGAGAGAATTAGGAATTGATGAAGTATTTGAATGTACAGGTAAATTTGTAAAATACGAAGATGCTCATAAGCATATCGAAGCTGGAGCTAAAAAAGTAATTATCTCTGCTCCAGGTAAAGGAGATATGAAAACAATTGTATACAATGTAAATAGTGATACATTAGATGGTAGTGAAGAAATCATCAGTGCAGCAAGCTGTACAACAAACTGTCTAGCACCTGTTGCCAAAGTATTAGATGAAGTATTTGGTATTGAAAAAGGATTTATGACAACTGTTCATGCTTACACCAACGATCAAACTATCTTAGATGTCGCTCATAAAAAAGGTATTAAAGCGCGTCGTGGTAGAGCAGGAGCTGCGAATATTATTCCAGCTAGTACTGGAGCTGCAGTAGCTGTTGGCAAAGTACTTCCAAACTTACTTGGTAAATTAGATGGAATGGCATTCCGTGTACCAGTAACAGATGGATCTGTTGTCGATCTTACAGTAGAATTAAAAAGAAATGTAACTGTAGAAGAAGTTAATAATGCATTAAAGAGTGCAACAAATGAAACATTAGGATTCACAATGGACCCAATCGTATCAAGTGATATTATTGGTTCACACTATGGAAGTTTAGTAGATGGACTTTGTACTACATTAATTGAAGTAGATGGAAAACAAATGGTAAAAGTAGTTGCTTGGTATGACAACGAAATGAGTTATTCTACCCAAATGGTTAGAACAGCTAAATTATTAGGAACAATGCTATAAGCATTGTTTTTTGATATATAAATACTTGTGAAAGAGGAAACAATATGTTATACTTTCAGTAAAGAAGGTGAGTAATGTGACTATTTCTGAATTTAAAAAATTTTCAGATAAACTATCACAGTTTTGTACAGCTCCGACTGATACTTGGAAAAAAAGAATTTTATTGAAATCTATTTATGACAATCAATTTATGAATATGGTAAATGATATATTAAATCACATTGATAAAATGACAAGTTTAGAGCTTGATCAATTATTTGAAAAACTAAGAAATTTATCCAATGACGCATTTAAAAAATTTGGTGACTCAAAAGACCCGATACAAAAATATAAAAAATATTTGGAAATTGAAGTATATTTTGGAGTCATTGAACAGATAGACGAATTATCTAGCTTTTCTGATCGAATTGGTAAAGAAATGTATGAAAAATATGGAAATGAAACAGTTGCGATGATTGATAAAGAAAATCCATCCGTATTGACGAGTTTTCAATTTGAAAAATCAAATATAAATTTTGATGATGAATTAATAAAAAAATATTTAGTATTAAAAAAGTGGCAGGATTTGCAGTATATCTATTGTAATGAAGTCTTAGATGGAATTTGCCATTCAGAACAATTAGAAGAAGAAGTAATTGATTTACTATCTAAAAAATTGGAAGTGAAAGATAACGCAATTAATTTGTTAGCAATAGATAATCTTTTTTCAGAATCAATATTAGATATTGATTTAGTTAGTAAATACTATTTAGCGGGAATTCAAAAGCAATTGGTTCCTATGATTGGAGGGAAAGGCTACGGCCTTGCTATTTTAAATATTTATAGTTCCATACCTAAGACTTATGTAATACCAATTAATCATGAATTTCCAACGGATTTTATTTATAATCTTCCTTCTAATATTAAATATTCTGTACGCAGTTCTGCCGATGTAGAAGATGGAAGAGAAAATTCTTTTGCCGGAATGTTTTCATCATATTTAGATGTCAATCATAAAGACTTAAAAAAATATTATGATAAAGTGAAAGATTCAGTAAATTCAGATAGGGTTCAATCCTATATACAACGAAAAAAAGCACAACTACCTAAAATGGCAGTAATTATAGAAGAATTTGTAGAGCCACAATATTCAGGTGTTTGGCTAGGTCATAATTTAAACGACGGTGTTTATGAAATGGTTTTAGGAAACGGCGAGAAATTAGTAAGTGGAGAAGCCACACCATTTCATTTGAATGGAGATGATGATAAAAAAATCAAGAATTATTTCATCGAACTACAAAACACTTTAGAAAAGGTTGCTGATTTTGAATGGTGTGTAATAGATAATAAGATCGTTATGTTACAGTACCGACCTGTCACTTCTAAAATTAAATTAAATCCCTCAAAGATGGATGGATATGGTGTAAGTAGTGGTATTGTAAGTGGAGAAATATGTTTTTTGGAATCTTTAGATGATGTACAAAATTTTGAAGAAGATAAAATTCTATTAACCTATTTAACTGATCCTGATTGGACTCCCTATATTATGAAATCAAAGGGAGTAGTCACTGCAATCGGTGGTTATTTATGTCATACTGCTATTATTACACGAGAACTTGGTATTCCATGTGTGACAAACATTGGAATAGAAAAACTGAACCAGTTAAGAAAAGAAAAAGAAATTACGATAGATGGTGATTTAGGTACAGTGGAATCAAAAAAAAATTAAAAGTATTCAAATAAGAACTGCTAAAAATAAAGGTTACTATGAAGTGTGGAATTCGGAAAACGGATTACTTTTGGGGATTGCAAAAAAAGTGAAGGATATTTTAGATAAGTGGTTGAATGATGAAAAATTAAACGATAGCGAATTTCTGATATTGAATGAGTTTATGAGAATATATATGGAGGAAACAAAATGATATATTATATAATAAATCCGCAAATTGTATTTATGAAAAAAAATGATACATATATTATTGATTTGAAAGACGAATATTATTACATTAATGAAATTAGTTATTATATTTTACAGTTTTGCAAACAAAAACATACACTTCAAGAAATTATAGAATATATTGTTAATAGCTATGACGCTGATGTCAATCTTGTGGCCAAAGATATGAAAAAAATAGTACAAGAGTTTGCAGATTGTGGTATACTTATCTATAAGAGGTGATAATGATGAAAAAATATGAAAAACCACTCTTATTTAAATTAAATAAGTCCTTGGGTGGTATG
>CAJKWD010000016.1 GCA_905203475.1 uncultured Acholeplasmataceae bacterium | reverse complement strand
CCGGATAACGCTCGCCCCCTACGTATTACCGCGGCTGCTGGCACGTAGTTAGCCGGGGCTTTCTGGTAAAGTACCGTCAGCTTGATATCATTTCCTATACCAAGTATTCTTCCTTTACAACAGAGCTTTACGACCCATAGGGCCTTCATCGCTCACGCGGCATTGCTCGTTCAGAGTTTCCTCCATTGACGAATATTCCTAACTGCTGTCTCCCGTAGGAGTCTGGGCCGTGTCTCAGTCCCAGTGTGTCCGTTCAGCCTCTCAGCCCGGATATGCATCGTCGCCTTGGTGGGCCATTACCTCACCAACTAGCTAATACAACGCAAGCCCATCGAAAAGTGAAGCATACGCTCCTTTTAGCACCTCTACTTATGTAAAGATGAATCATCCGGTATTAGCAGTCATTTCTAACTGTTATCCCAGTCTCTTCGGTAGGTTACCCACGTGTTACTCACCCGTCTGCCACTAAGTGGGAATCCAATTCCGCTTTGTGCAAGCACTCCACTTCCTTGGGCCACTTCGTTCGACTTGCATGTCTTAGGCATGCCGCCAGCGTTCATCCTGAGCCAGGATCAAACTCTCCAAAAAAATTTATCTTTATTTTATTTTTTCTTCTTGTTTTTTCCTAACGATTGGAATTAACGTTTTGCTCAGTTTTCAAAGATCATTCATTGAATTTCTTCAATTTCTCTTGCTTCCTCGTTGAAAGCACTACTAATATATCATTTGCCTTTTTCATTGTCAATACTTTTTTTGACTTTTTTTATAAAAATTAACATAATGTTGATAAAGGTCATTCCCTTTACCCTATATCATATGTATTAGAATAAAAAAAATACCAACATTGGTATTTAATTACTCTTTTGGATTTGCTTTACTTGTTTCTGATACTGCTCATAATATTTTAAATTTCTAGCTTTAGAAAACGCAAAGAAATGATTCTTATATTCGTGGATCAATTCATCTAAAGCGCCATTAATAACATAATCTAATTCTTTAGAATAATGCATGATTTTTTTATGATATTGATACTCCATACGATCTAAAATTTTATAACTTCCATTGGGAAATACACGAAGGTCTAAATCATAATCTATATATTTAATTGTATTATCTTCAATTAAAAAAGGTGTTGCAATATTACAATAATAGTAAATGCCATTCTTTTTTAATTGAACAATAATGTTGTACCAACGATCTTTAAAAAAATACAAAATTGCTGGTTCTTTCGTTTTCCAATAACTACCATCAGATTCAATAACTAATGTTTTATTATCACCAAATACAATATAGTCATCTTGAATATCTAGTACAATCGCCTCGTTCCATGAACGATGTGCTTTTTTATTATGCTTATAACACTGTATCTGTAAGCAATCCCCCACTTTCAACTCTTTCATATTAACCTTCCTTCGACATCATTATATAATAAAGAAGAAAAAAAAGAAAGTAAAAAACTTTACTTTCCATTTAACTGTTCTTCTAATACTTCAAAAGCTTTCTTAAATTGATCATCATTATCTTGCGTTGGATTTTCTAAATAATTATCATTTAATTCTATAGTTACGTCAGGTGTAATTCCTTTTTTGTGAATCCAATTTCCTTTTGGCGTCAACCATTTTTTGGTTGTAAATTTATACTGCGTTCCATCTTGCAGTGTGTTCAACTCCTGCACAGTACCTTTCCCATAGCTTTTCGTTCCAACAACTTTTGCTCCGTATGATTCTTTCATAGCTGCTGTAAATAGTTCTGACGCAGAAGCAGAGCCACCATTTTGAAGCACTACAATTGGATAATCTTTCGTTTCTTTTCCTGTTGAATAATACTTTGTCTTTTTATCTTTATCTTCTATTTGATAAAGGACGTGCTTTTTATCCATAAATAATGATAACATATCAGAAACTACAGTAAGATGTCCACCAGTGTTGTCTCGCACATCAATAACCATACCTTCTACTTGTTCTTTTTCTAAATTTTCAACTGCTTTTTTAAATTGACTGTATGTTGTTGCTGAAAAAATATCAATTTGAATATATCCCATTTTATGATTATTTCTTTCAATTATTTGAGAAGATACCGATTGAATAATGATAATTTTTCTCTCTAGTTTTGCCGTTTTTTCTTCTCCATCATGTGTATATACAACTTCAAATTTTCCATTCTTTTTACTTTTCGTATAATTGGCAAATTCAGTTGTTGTTTTATTGGTCAAATCTTTATTATCAATTTTTTTAATAATGTCTCCTGCTTGAATACCTGCAGCATCTGCTGATGAATTATCAAATACACGAGAAACTACAACGTTCATATCATTATCATTATAAACTTCTAAGCCAACACCCTGATAAGTTCCCGCCAAAGTCGCATCAAAATTAGAAGAGGTATTCTCATCTAAATAAGTAGAATATGGATCATCCAACCCTGACAACATGCCTTTAATTGCATTATCAATTAATTCTTGTTCATCAACATCTTCATAATAACTATCAATTACGTTTTGATAAGTATCAATAAATTCCTGTAATGCAGCATCTTTAGAATCTTTTTGATTTGTTTTTTCTTTTAAATAAGAAGCGCTTACAAAAATATAAGTCATCAAGATAGATACAATTGCTGTTACGACAACTAAAAAAAGCACTTCGACATTTGTAAATGGATTTTTCGTAGCCATCTTTTTCTTACGCTGTTCATGATGATCTTTGTTTTTATGTTCACTTTTTAATACATCATTTTCTGTTTGTTTTTCCATAGCATCACCTTTTATTACTATATCATATTTTTTAATTTATTGTCCATGTTAAAAATGAGAAACAAAAATTTTACAAAAAAAGAAGCACTATTGTGCTAACTCTTTTAATTCTGACGCAATTGCATCATTCTGATAAACATCTGTAATTTTATGATCTTTTACTTTTAATAAAGCTTTATTTTGAATGCGAAAATCAGCAATCTTCTCAGGTTGTAAATTTTCTTCTTCACCCAAATAATTTTTATTAAATGAATCATCTAGATCAACTGTGTAAATATCTAAATGATCACCTTCATTTTTATATGTTGTAATGTATGAATCATATAAAGATTGATATGGATCATCACTATGATTTAACAACACATAATATTCAGATGGACTTTGATTTAAAATTTCTCCAATCATAATTTTATCATATTGAATCACTGCTGTAACTGGTGTATTATCTACTTTATTATTACGTTTATTCATATACTTACTAACATAACCAGTTAAAAAATAAAAGATAGCAAATAAAATTAAAATAATTACGATAATTTTAAATAGTCTACTTCCTTCATCTGTTGTTGAAATTTCTTTGATTTGCATCTTATTTTTACTCATTTTTATCACCACGTATTTATTATAACATAAAACAAAAAAAAGGAAATAGTTTTTTCTATTTCCCAATTGGCATAACACTGACTGAATTTACAACAGATAACATTTCTTCTTGCGACAAAGATGATGCAGTAATATAGTATTCAATGTTATCATCAATCCAAGTAACACTAGAATCTGTAAGAGCACCAATACCGCTTGCTAATAAAACAGGTTCTCCATCAACTGGTGTCACAGTCATATTAGAGCTAACTGGAGATGTCTCTTGAACAAAGACAAATGGATTTGCTCCAGCAAAAGTTAAAATGACACGTTCGCCAGTTTCTTTATCCACTTTATCTTGACTTTCTAAACTCGTGTTTTTAGGAATATACATTGGATAAATAATATCATCCATTTTACTCACTTCTTTTTCTTCTTTTACATTTTCGCGAGCAACTTCCATATTGTTATTCAAATCAAAATAATTCTTTTTAAAACTTGCATTATCGTCTGTTTTCTTAAATTTCATTGAAATACTAACATTTCCACTCTTATCATACACTTCTACCGTTTTAAAATTTAAATTTTTATCTAATACAATTTTTTGCTTTACTAAATTTTTATTACTTACATAATTTACTTTTGTAATAAATTCGTAACCATTGTCAGTTATTTTAAATTCGCGATTTTCTTCATTTTTCATATCATCCAATAACGGCTGTAGAATATATGATTGAGAGCTATTATATGGCCAATCACTTTGAAATTTAAAACTCTTATTTAAAGATGGTGTTAAAACATATACTCCGTCATCATTACGCAATATAATTTGCTCATGATTATTCGTTTTGTTTTTTAATAAAACACGAAATTGATTATCTTTTTGATAAGAAACTGTTACATTATATGCATATTGATCTTCATTACTATATATATTTAAATCTCCTGTTATTTGATATGCATCCATTTTTTCTAATCTTTTTTCTAATTTATTTACAATACTTTTTGCACTTTCTTTGCCACATCCCGATAAGAGAAAACAACCGCATAGCAATATCATAAAAACAATTCTTTTTTTCATTTTATCACCCCAATATTTCATTCATTAAATTATATGGAATACAATTTTGTTTATGAATGAATATTTTTTAAAATTTCGGATATGATAAAAAAGAAAAGAAAGGAAGGTATTATGGAAACATTACAAAAAATCGCATTAGTATTTACAATTATTGGTGCCGTTGTATGGGGAATCTATGGATTATTTGATATCAACATTGTTGCTTCCTTATTCGGAGACCAATCTATGATTGCGAAAATTATATATATTCTAGTAGGAATATGTGGTCTTATTAATATTGGAATCTTTTTTACTGATTTGGATCGAAAATAAAAGAATACATATCATTTTTTTGATACGTATTCTTTTTTTGCTTATTTTTTTACAATTTTAATTTTTACCTTTTTCGTTTTTGGAATATATTGAATACGAACATCTTCTCCTTCTACTTCAACAGGAACTTCATGTTCTCCTTCTGTATATCCATCCAAATCTAAATATGCTGTAATGTCTTCTGTTTTAATTGTATCTAATACAGTATTCACACCTTTTAAAACAACCGAAACTTTCGTATCTGCTGCAGAAAGTCCTTGTACTGTATATTCATCACTTAAATTACGATACTCAATTGATACATCATTTACTTCCTTATCAACTGATTTTCCAAGCTTTACATTAATTGTAATATTATTGACACTCATAGAACGAACACCAACTGGACGTTTAATTTCTTGTTTATATTGTCTATCAGTATTCAGATCTTTTACATCAATATATACTGGAACATATCTTAACTTATCCAAAGCACTTTCGCTTCCGTATACCGTAACACGTGATTCATTTGTCGTAATTTCACTAATTGCGTATCCAAAACTAATTTCTCCATTTGGAATAACGCGAATTGGTAATTCCTTACTTGGTGAATCAATCGTTACTTCTGCTGAGACTTTACTTGGAACAATCTCTACATCAACAGCATCACCATTTTTATCATAAGCCTTTAAAGGAATATCATTTAATTCGACAGTTCCTTCTTCTTGTGATATCAGATTTTCAATATCAACCAAAGCCTTCACTGTTGAAACTTCTTTTAAACGATGTTCTGCACCTTTAATGACCACTTTATCTGTATCTAAATTTACATTTTTTAATACTAACTTACTATCTAATGAGTCTTGATTTAAAATGTCAGTATCAAGTGTTCTTGTTTCAGATACTTTAGGATAAATCATAACCGTTGCAACACTTGGGTTTACTTTATATTCAATAGAAGGCAAAATCTGATTATATTTGATATTTACCTTATGCATACCAGGTTTTAAATCGGATAAATCAACAGTAATATCTTGTGATGGACTTTGTTTTGCAAAATATAAATCTGCTTTACGGCCAATTAAAGTAACATCTACTTTTTTTGGTAATCCTTCAACAACATATGCCTCTTCGTTATATGTAGCATGAACAGGTTGTTCTTTTAATACTTCTGCTGAATTCTCAGAAAATAATAGAATTTTTTGATCAATTACAACAAACACAATAATAGCCATAAATAATGATAAAAATAATAGTGTATTTGTTTTTGATAACCAACGTTCTATTTTCTTACTGGAAGCTTTAAAGGAATCACTAATCCACAACACAATTTTCGTAATTGGAACGACAATGCGACGATCGATAATCTTCCAAATATTACGAAAAAAGATTCTGAATGGTTTAAATATTTTCATTCTCATCATCCTCCTCTTCTTCCGTTGTTACAAATGCTTTCTTTGGACGCAATTCATCTAAAAGCATTAATTTAAATTCATCTAATGTTAAATTATAATTTAACACACCACCGATAGCAATTGAAATTCTTCCTGTTTCTTCAGAAACGACTAAAGCAATACAATCTGTCTCCTCACTAATTCCAAGTGCCGCACGGTGTCTTGTACCTAAGCGTTTACTGATTTTCATACTATCACTTGTTGGAAAAACAGCTCCTGCACATGTAATTTTATCACCTTGAATAATAACACCACCATCATGCATTGGATTGTTTGGAAAAAATAGAGAAATCAATAAATCACTTGAGATATCAGCATAAATTTTCTTTGCTTTTTCAATATACTCAGTTAAACTATTATCACGTTCTAAAACAATTAACGCACCAATATGAGCCTTCTTTAAATAATCAACCGCTTGAATGATTTCATATACCATTTTTTCACGTTCATCAACTGTTAAAACTTTATGACGACCTAATAATTGGCTACGTCCTAATTGTTCTAACACATTGCGAATTTCTGGTTGAAAAATAATAATTAAAGCCAAAGGACCCCACATAATTGCATAATCCAACAAATATCCAATTGTTACAAGATCTAATAAATCACTTACAATTTTTAAGATCACAATAAATAAAATTCCTTTAAATAAAAGAACCATTTTTACATTTTTTCTTAAACTTTTTAAAATATAATAAAAAACAAGCCATACCAGTAATACATCTAGTAATCGTTTTCCAAACAGAATCATACTATCAAATGTCATATATTACCTCCATCTACACTATAACCAATTATACCATAAGTTGTTACACTTTAAAACAAAAAAAGAGACAAAGTCTCTTTAAATTTTCCATTCATCCATATCATCAGTAGTTTCTTCATTTAGTTTTGGAGCAGCAACTTGATCTTCTTCTGAAGCGTTTGCTACTTCTTGTGATGGATTAGAAGCTCCATATATATCACTATCATTAATTTCTTCTACTACTGGTGGTGTATCTGTTTTTTCTGCTACCGGTTTAGTCTCTTCAGCTGTCTTTGATACATCCTCTAAACTTTCAAGTGGTTCTAATGGTTCCAATGGTTCTGCTTGATTATTTTCTTTATCTACTTGGTTTTCTTGTGGTTCTTCCTTTTTTTCATGATGAATATAATCTTCTGGAACTGAGAATTCTTCTCCAAACTTTGGTTTTTCTACTGGTGCAAATAAAGACTCGTCAATCTTCGTATTCTCTGAAACATTAGATACAGGTTCCGGATTGATCTTTGTATTGGCATTATCTTCTGCCTTTGGTTCTTCAATCTTTTCAGCAGAAACTGTATCACTTGTCATAGCGAACGGATCTTCAAAACCTAAACTATCCGTTGTACTATTTACTTCTGCTACTGGACTTACCAATGGAGTAACAGGAATTTCACTTTTTGGAGTTTCTACTTTTTCTAATTTACTTTCTTCCTCTATTGCTTTTTTATGTTCTTTCTTCTTTTGTTTATTTTCATGGATAAAATCAGTTTTTTCAGCTAAGTATCCGATTAATGCCATTACTAAAATAATAGAAATAACAATAATCCAAATATAGTTATTGATGATAAAATCCATAGTTCCCCTCCTATTCTTCTGCTACTTTCAGTTTATCACATTTATCTTTTGATAACAAGCATTATTTATTTTTCTAAATAATCAGCACCTTTAAACGGTTCTTCTTTCAATAAATTCGGATAGTTTTGTTGACGTAAAGCTTCATAAACCATGATTGCTACTGTATTTGATACATTTAATGCACGTACTCCGTCTGTCATTGGGATACGCATACAATGCTCTAAATCATCTTTTAGAATTTCTTTTGGAATACCAGTACTCTCTTTTCCAAAAATAAAATATATGTTCTTATTACAATCATGATAATCAAATGTTGTATGTGGCTTTCTTCCATATCTTGTTAGATAATAATAAGTACCGGGATTCTTACTTTTAAATTCATCGTAATTTTCATATACCGTATAATGACACTTAGAAATATAATTCACACCACTACGTTTAATACTCTGTTCATCTAAACGAAAGCCAAGTGGCTTAATTAAATGTAAATGCGTATTTGTGGCAACACAAGTACGCATAATATTTCCTGTATTTTGTGGAATTTCTGGTTGATACAATACGACATGAATCATCTTAATAAACTCCGTTCTTCTCTAAAAAATATTCTACATCTTGAATACTAGATGCACGAGATACAGTATTCATAACATCCATGATCTTACCATCGTGAAAATACCACAAATTAGGTGTAACGGATAAGTCAATTGATTGATTTTTTAATGTATCTGATAGATACTTCTCTTCATAATCATCGTAAATACTAGTATCAGTAATCAAACTACTATCTAAATAAATAAATTCACTTGTTAACTCTTTACGAATAATTAAGTCATGTAACTTGTCTTCTAAATTTCTATTTTCATGACTATCACTTGGTGCCAAATAAACAATCACATTTGGATTATCTAATAAATAACTAGATAATTCATCACTCTTTAATTCTGATACTAATCCATCCATTACATTAGATTTATCCACACTTTGTGACATTTGGTACCATCTCATACAATATATAACAATCCCTAAACTAATGATAATGACAAGTGCAAAAATAATATAGTTCTTTTTTGGAATTTCTCTCATATCCATCCTCCTATTCCACATCTTCTTTCACTTCTACATCTTGAATAGTTACTACTGGCAATGTAATATGTTCTTCTGCTGCTAATTCTTTAAAATTCTCTCTAAACTTTGCTAATTCTTTTACAATACTATCTGGATAAATACGTTTACTAGTTTTGATTGCTGTATAAACATCTTCCAATGTAACTTTGTCTTTATTTTGAAATAAAGCATTTGAAAAAGCTTGAGTTAAAACAGATAAAGCGACGTCTGGATACATTGCTGACAATCCATAAACACGCTTAAATTCTGAGGTTGCATCAACAATTGCTTCCATTAACATCTGTACAACATATCCATTATAGGCAAATTTTACACCCGTTTGCTTTTCCAATTTAGGAAGCGTCCCCATTAATATTTTAACAGTTGTATCACGATCTGGTTCCAATACATCAATACGTTCAAAACGTCTTAAAAAAGCTCGGTCACGAACAACATAAGTATCATATTCAATTGTTGTAGTCGCACCTACTACTTTAATCTCACCGCGGTCCAATCCAGCTTTTAACATATTTGCTAAGTCCATAGATTCTCCCTTACCAATTAAGGTATGAATTTCATCGATAAATAAAATAATTTTGCTTTTATGTTTTAACTCTTCCACTAGTAAATGCATAATCATTTCTTCTTGATTTCCAACTTGGACTTTTCCTACTAAAGAACTAGAAACTAATTTAATAATATGATAATTCTTTAAAGCATTAGGAACATTTCCTCGTTGAATTAAATAAGCAAGACCCTCAACAATTGCCGTTTTACCAATACCTGGCTTTCCTACTAATAGTCCTGATTTTTCTGGAGTCAATAAAACTATCATAAGTCGTTTCAATTCCTCTTCACGAGCAATTGCCGGATTTGTAACATAATTCTTTAAAGTAAGATCTTCACCATAAGTATCTAAAACACTAAAGGATACTTCTTCATCTTCGGTATCTGTTGGAATCGGAGCAATAGGTTGTACTGGTGACTCCACAACCGGTGTATCATTTTCCAATACTTCTTGATGAGGTTCCGCACTCGCTTCTTCATTTAAAGAACCAACACGCATACTATCTACTTCATTTGTAGTTTCAGAGCCATCAATAAATTCTACTTTCTCCATGTGATTCCCTCCTATTCTTCAATATAACCATTTTTTTGAAACATTGATACAATAACATCTCGATCTTGATCTCCACGAATACGATTATAAGAACTTTCTTCTTTTCCATTTTTAATAAACACCGTCATTGGAGTAGCATTTCCATAACTAATCTTTGCATTTAATTTAGAATTTTCAGCTTCACTTAATTTACTAACATCTATAAAATAAACTTTTACCTGATATTCTTTAATTACACTATTTAACTTAGGTTCATACGTTGCACAATGAGAACAACTACTAGAACCAATAAATAATATAAAACTTTGTTTGTTATCTAACATTTTCATCACTGTATCAAAAGATACCTCTTCATAAGTTGTATATTTTGAACAAGCTGTTATAAATGTAATAGATAATATCGTACAAAGTAGGCATAACCATTTTTTCATTTCCATCATCCTTCACTTTACAATTATATACTATAATTTTAAAAATGAAAAGAGCTAAGCCTAGTTATAAAACAAAAATAGTCATAAAAATTTATGACTATTTCACAACCCCATAAATAATGGTATCATTAAATTCAAATTCCTTATTTTCAATTATTTTTTTAGTTCCTACTGTATCAGAAACATACCAAACACTATTCTCATTTTGAAAAACAACACCATCTTCACAATAAATAGTATGATTACTTGTCGTTTCAAAAAGATATGTCATTTGTTCTAACGTATTATCCATACTACGATATACTTGATAATGATTATCTTCTTTTTTCCATAAGTAATAATAATTAGAACTTTCATCAAACACTAATATTTCATCATCTGATTCTCTTACAGTACTACTTTCAACAAAATATAGATCAGAATTTAAAGCATCATAAACATTACGATTTTCAAATTCTTTTCCATTATAATACTGAATCATGCCATCTTCATTATTACATTTATGAACCAATTGATCACGCATATCAAAATAATATTGAATGCGATTACTTCGATCCATAATATAAACACGATCTCCAACAATACCTTGAATATACGAATCAAAAGAAATAGTTACAGGCATTTTAATCTGATCTACTTTTCCAGTATTCACATTTACCAAATACCATTGTTGAAAATCATATGATTCATCATAATCAGCAACTAAATAATAACCTTGAATAAAAACATGTAATGGTTGGTCATAATGATCAGAAGAAAACAAAGTAATCTGTTCTACCTGTCCCTTCATATCGACAATTGATAATCCACGATAAGTACTAATTCCTAATTTTTTAATTGCTGAAGGCAGTGTATTTTCAATTTCCATCTGTGCTTCTTCTTTGCTTCCATCTGTTTGTGGCATAAATTTCTTCAACTGTTTAAAATACTTTTTATCTACTTTGGCATCTAATTTTGTATCATTTAAACGAATTTCATGATATAGATATAATATCTTAGTACGCTTATCTTTACAAATCATATCTGTCAATATTTTTTCATTCTGAAAAATTGGTAAATAACAACTGTATTTATTTGTTTCAATGGTCTTGATATCTTGAATAAATTGTTGATGTCCTTCTAAATCTTTTTCCCATACGCGAAATTGATAGTCGGTTTTATCTATATATATATCAAAATCATAATATTCACTTGTCTTCTTTGTCTTCGTATGCCTTTTTTCTTCCACTGTAATTGCATTTCCATTATTCATAATCTCATAACGATATACAGTATTACCACGAAATAAAAAGAAAATACCCTTTAATAAAAAGTAAAGTAAAAATAGTCCAACCATGGATACAAATAATTTCTTCATACAACGACCTTCTTTCTATGATAAAGGGGCAAAAAGACGTAATATCTTTTGCAATGCTCTTATAAAAATGCTACGTTTTTTCATATCTTGTAAATAAAGTTCTCGACTATGTTTCATATCTTCAAGGAAAACTTCTTTATTTTTTAAAGCAAACTCTCTTTGATAAATAAGTGCATTTAATTCATAGTCTAATACAAAAGAGCGAATATCAATATTACAACTTCCAATATTTGTAACAAAGTCATCAACAACAATACTTTTCGCATGTAAAAAACCTTCTCGTAAATATATTTTAGCACCTGCTTTTAATAACTCTTCGGCATAAGATAAAGTTATTCCATATACATAAGGTTTATCTGGCTTTTGTGGCAACATAATTCGCACATCAATTCCTGATAAGCATGCCATTCTAAGTACTGTTAAAAATGTATCATCTGGAACAAAATATGGTGTTTCTATATAAATATACTTTTTCGCACTCATAATCATTTTAATATATGATTCTTTAATATATGAGGTTTCACTATCCGGACCACTAGATAAAATTTGAATTCCCATGTCATTTTCTACAGTTGAAGATGTCATGGACTTATCAAAGATATCCTCTATAAAAAATGGTTGTTGATTTGTTTTATCTTGTTTATAAAGAAAGTACCAATCACATAAAAAACGCAATTGCATAATTGCTACGCTTTCTCCAACCAAACGAATCGCACTATCTCTCCAAGGCCGTATATGCGGATACTTTGATAAATAATCATCACCAACATTAATACCACCTGTATAAGCAATCTTACCATCAATTACGACAATCTTACGATGATATCGATAATTAAAATGAAACCATGTACGAAATAAACTAGGTAAAAACGGAAGTACCTGTCCACCTGCCTCTTTTAATGATTTAAAATCCTTTATTCTTGTCTTTAAACATCCTAAACGATCATATATTAATTTTACCTGCACTCCTTCTTTTGCCTTTTCTGTTAATAATTGTAATAATTCCTGTCCCACTTGATCTTTTGTTTTATAGATAAAATAAGCAATATGAATACTCTTTTTTGCATTTTTTATATCGGTAAATAAATCATCAAATTTTTGATGTGCATCTGTATATAATTTACAATCATTTTTAAGTGTCAAAAGACTACTAGAATTTTTCTCATTTAATAAAACCATATCTTGATAATATTGATATACTTTTGGAAGTAGTCCATTGTGATGTAATCTTAAAAATGCTTGATTATATTCTTCTTCTACTTTTTCTAAAGAATATTTTCGAGTCATCAATTTTAATTTATAAGTACTGCCTAACATGAAATATAAAATAAATCCAAATAATGGCATAAAGGTAAGTACCAATAACCATGATAAAGTTACTGTTGGTGTTTTCTTTTCAAAAAATAAAAGCAATACAACAGCAATTAAATTAATCATATAAATTGATAAAACAAATACTAAGCTAAAATCCATCATACCACCAATATTAGTATAACACAGAAAAACACGATTTTAAAAACCGTGTTCTAAGATATTTTACTATTCATCACATATTCTAAATAAGATGCAGCAATTTTCATCATTGGCAAAAAATGAAACTTCTTACCAATCTCTTCTCGATGGTCTTTTAATTGACACCAATGCTTTAACGCGATCCCCATATAATTATCTGTTTCACTTCGTTTTAAATCTTCTTTTATGGACTGAAGATCTAATAGTTTTGTCTTTTTAAATTTTTTCTTTAATAAATAATAAAACTTTCGTGCAGAATAAATTCTATCTTCAGGTAGTGAAAAACTTTTTCCTAAAAATTCCATTATTTCTAAGACAAACATTTCTAAATTTTTAGATTTATGTTTTATATATTCTTGTTGTTTTAAATCTAATAATTGATAAAATGGTTCGAAATATTTATGCGTTAACTTCTCTATTTCACCACAATAAAAAGTATAAGAATTTCCCTCTAACTTATGAAAGATTTTTAACGTATCTAAATAGCCTAAACGCATAGCACGACGAGCCAATGTTTTATCAAATACAAGAAAAGAACCTAAATCACAACGAGGAGTAATATAAGTAATGGGAACAGAACGATCTTTTACTTTCTTTTTTAAGCCAATGGCTTTCAAATCAACCGCAATGATTTCATCAGCACCTAAATCAAGGGCTAAATGAATAGGAATATTGTCATAATAACCACCATCAATATATTTTTTTCCGTGGATTTCTTTGATTGGAAATGCCGGAAAACAAGAAGCAGATGCGATTAAATAATCTTTTAAATCCTGAGGATTAATATCTTTTTTACAAATTGAAACTGGTTTCATATCAGTTACATTAACAGTAATTAAACCAAAATCGATAGGTGAATGATAAAAGCGTTTTACATTTAAATACTTTTCTAACGTTTTTTCTAAACGACTGATATTCATACCACCATTTAATATTCCTTTTGCGTATGTAAGCAAAATATTCTTTTTACCCTCTAATGTATGATAATCTCCATCCATATGTTCAAAGACATGAGCAAAACTCATGTGGTACCACATATGAACTGCTTTTAAATAATCTTTTTGTACAAAGAAAGCACCATTTAAAGCACCAACACTTGTACCAGTAACAATCGAATAATCTATTTTTAACTTTTTTAATGCTTTCCATACTCCAATTTGATAAGCACCTTTGGCTCCTCCACCAGACAATACAATTGCTCGTTTCATTATACCACCATGTTTATTATATATGGTGACTATGATAAAGTAAAGCGGCTTCTACAAATGCTTCTAATATTTTTTGACTATTCACATCTGTATCTATATTTAATTCTGGATGAAACTGAACACCAATACAAAAATGACAGTCTGGATATTCTATTGCTTCAATCACTCCATCAGCACTAATAGCAGCAACTTTAAATTGAACATCTTTCTGTACTTCATAATGGTGAATACTATTGACTTCGATTTTTTCTTGTTTTAAAATTTCATACAGTTTTGACTTCGTATCGATAAATGTTTGATGAACATATTTTTTCTTACGATTAAAATGGCTATGTTCTTTTTCGATCTTTTTTAAATTAGGCTTCTTATTATAAAAAGACATAACTTGCATTCCCATACATATTCCAAGTAAAGGAATATCTTTTTCAATTGCTTTTGTTACAACATAGCGATCATATTCATAACTAATATCACCACCAGGTAATAAAATTCCATCGGCAATTTCTAATTGTCTATCTATCATCGCTTTTTCTTCTTCTGTTAGCTTTGGTAATTCTCGAGGTATACTACGTCGATATTCAACTGTTTGTGGAGGAAGAATTAAAAAAGGAATTCCTCCAGATTTAATCACTGCCATTCTCTCCTTTTCTTGTACTGAAATTAATGGCATCTCCGTTTTTGATTCTTCACTACGACCTAAAATTCCTATGAATGGTTTCATATTGTACCTCCACTTTACTATATGTATATTTCTTTTATTTGGTTCTATAAAACTAGGTAAATCACTCACACATCAAATATTTCATCGCATATGTTATATTGAAAACAAATAAAGGGGTGGATAATATGTGTAATAACAATGATGCTTCAAACAACAATGACTGCCGTTGCATTGCTGAAATACTTACAGTCATCTGTATTCTACAACAAAATGCAAATTGCAAAGCTGATAACTGCCTAGATACTTGTGACAGAGGTTTCTTAGGTTGCGGTGTTACAACACCATTAAGCTGTAATACAAGACCAGTTATCTTATATACTTGTTGTGGAAATGGAACACCTTGGAGTATGCCAACAACAAAAGAAGATGTCACTTGTGGAAATGTAGGTGTTACTTGTTCTAATGTATTTCGTGTAGAAAAAATAGACGGTTGTTGTGCAACATTCCGTGTCTTAGCACCTAATCCAGATACAGCTGATGTTGCAAATCCATATGTAGCAACAAATTCATTCTTTACAATGAATTTAAACTGTGTATGTGCATTACGTTGTTTAAACGATACATTTGTCTGTATCTAAAAAAGAACCAAATGGTTCTTTTTTTTATTCGTGAAAATAAATATCCTGTATCTGATTTATTGGAATTAATTCATTATCCATAGTAATTAAATGTCCTTGATGACTACCAATTACTTTACGCACCATATGTTCTCCATTATTCAATACAATTTCCACATCGGCTTTATATACATAGGTAGGAGAAGAAAACATATTTTGTATTTTCTCATAAACAGTATTACCACGTATCGAGCGATTACTTCGTTCTTCTTGAGGCGTTGCTTCTTTCACTTTAGAATAATAAATATCACGATTATTTTGTACAGGATGTGTTAAATGATTTTGAAACACTTTTGGTAATTTTTTATTCATAATAACCTCCACTATACTTATATGCCTATGAATCAAACTTATGTCCAAAAATATATCCAACAACAAGACACATTAATCCAGCCACAATATCAGTCACTGTATAATTTCGAGATAAAGTTTCTAAAAATAAATACAACAAAGAAGAAAGAGAAAAACCTAAAATACCACAATAAGTCATTTTATAATGGTTATTTAAAAGATAATCCATGAGCCATACCATAAATAAAACTCCAAATAATAAACCAATCCCATATGGAAAGAAAGTTCCCATAGAATGAAACACAAAAGAAAAATCTCCTATCTTTTGAATAAATGTCAAATACATAGGATATAAACCTAAAATCATAAAGACTGCTGTTCCACTAATACCAGGTATTACCATTGTAAAAGCATCAATGAGTCCAATTAACAGCATCAACAGAAACATCATAGTTGGCGATCCCGTTTGTAACTGTGCATCTGTCATTTGAAATTTACTCAAAAAAAATACAAAAAAGAAAGAAAAAGCAAAAACAAGTAAATAGGAAAAGTGAAAAACATCTTTTTTTATTTTGTGATAAATACTGGGAATTCCCCCTAAAATTAAACCAATAAATAATAACATAGTTGTTAAGTAATAATGTTCTAAGAAAAAAGATACAACATGACTACAACATACTATAGCAAAAATAATACCAAGTGCTAAACTTCCCAAAAACAAAGTATTTTTAATCATATCTTTTCGATAATGACGCAAAGCATGAATGGCTTGATCATAGACTCCGAAACTCATGGCTATCATCGCTCCACTTACACCAGGTAAAATTTTACCAATCCCAATCAAACAACCTTTTATAATATCAATGAAATATGCCATGAATTTCACCTCAATTCAGTATATGCATAAAAAAAAGAGCTATGCTCTCTTTTTGTAAAGTATAACTAATAAGCAATCAAATAACATTCCTATAATGGGAATTAAATAAATTGGTAGTTTTCCAATACATAGTAAAAATAATAAACAGAATTGAATAAATAGAAATAAAATAACACCTATCCATGAACGTCTACGTAAGCGATTTGCGGTTCTTTTCACAATCTCTAAATCTTTTCCATCACAAATTAATATCTCAGCATCATGGCAAAAATCATCTTCTATACTTTTTATCATAATATTTAAATCTGCATGATGATCTGCCAACAATTTTTGATTGTTCGATACAAAAGCAAAGCTTTTTTTCTCTTCAAAGCGATAACGTTCTAAAGCACGATTTTTATCTGCTAATGATAAACGACTTAAATATTCGGGAATGCCTAGTTGCTGAGAGACCATATCTACAAAGTTTTCTGATTCACCACTGATTACTCTCATGTGCTGTAAACCACATTTACGACATCTGTGTAGCCAATTTAATACCTCTGGTTTTACTTCATCTCTGACAACAATATAGCCAGCATATTCTTGATCAATTGCAATATGTAATACTGTTCCTATTTCTTTTGATGGTTTCTCTACCCAAACACCATACTTCGTCAGTAATCCTTCATTACCTACCAAAACCGTTTGTTTTTCAACATCCACTTTCACGCCTAAACCAGATAATTCTTGATAGTTACTTAAAACACTAGTATTAATGCGTTTTCCATAACTATGTTTAATGGCTAAAGCAACAGAATTAATAGAATACTCTTCAGCACAAGCAACATAGTATAATAATTCTTCATCGCTATAACGAGTATGGTTTACTAATTTAGCCACTATATCACGACCATATGTCAATGTATGTTCTAAATCAAATATAATATGTTTTATATGACTTAATAAATCCAATGGTTCTATACCTCGTACTAAAATTCCATTTTGTTTTAAACAGTTCCATTCGATATTCCAATACAATAAAATTAACTCACCAATAAACCCAAGACGCGATAACAATAACAAAGAACATATAAAAAGATAAGAAATATTTTCCTGTGGATAAAAGAAAGGAACACTTATAACAAATAAAATCAATAACCATATTACAATCTTATAAGTAAAAAAACAATTTTTCATATGTTGTAATGTTTTAATATTGGAAAATTGATAATCTCTTACAAATTCTTCCATTTGAATCCTTTTAGAATGTAAAAAATCTTTAGTCACTTGAATAGCAAGTACTCCATCTATATTTAACATTCCCCCATATACTTCCATATGTATATGAGTTGTAACTTGTTCAGCATGTGGATTTAAAACATCATACATAACATGGCTTTTACCATCGATAATAATACCATCAACTGGTATTCTCTCACCTGGTTTCACATAAATAATATCATCAATTTGTACTTCTGTCACTGGAATACGTACAATATGATTCTCATTTTTTATATTGGTAAATTGAAAAGAATCATTCATAGAAAAATGTTTTTTATGTAAAAAATGATATAGTATATTTTCAAACAAATTAATGCCATTCGATAAGATTAAAATAACAATAGATAATAAGGGAAGATGTAATATCAATAAAATAATAGTAACTATGAAAGTGAATATACGTTCTTGCCAAAAATAGAATTTTGAAAAAAGATTTTCCTGTGGATAAAATAGTAAAATACTACCAATTACAATACTAGTTATAAAAAATACTGTGGATAAAAATACTTGTGGTTGAAAAAAATACGAAAAAGTGAATAATACTAATGAAATAACAAACAATACTGTGGATAAAAGAAATCTTTTTTGCTTTTTCCTGTGGATAAATATATGTTTATCAATCATTTTTACAATTGCTTTTATTTTAATAAGTAAAGATTTTGATACCCGCTTATTGGATATACTTAAAGTAGCGTTCATATAATCTACTCGAACTTGTTCTAACTGTGTTACTTTTTTTAACTCCTCTTCAATTTTAATAGCATCTTCCATGGTTTTTAAACCAATTAATTGATATTGTTTCACTGTATCACCCACTTCTACTTATATCATAGTCGATGATAAATTAGAAAGTCAACAAAAAAAGCAGAAAACTGCTTTTAATGATGGTTTGCACTATCGATCATATTCTTTACTTGATAATATGCTTCTTCTACATTTTTTACATCGTGAATATAAATTCCATAATCTTCTCGATTAGAAGTATAAAGTGCTAACGTACCACGATGAAACATAGAATCAATCCATGATTGATGAATTGCTACATCACTGATGGTATCATATCGAACACTATGCATAATTCTTCTACCGAATTGTTCATGGTACTCTAAATGATCTTTATAAAAACAATATTCAATCTTTTGAAAACGTAATTTTTTTATAATTGCTTTCATATCGTACCATAAAAACACAACAATATATAAAATCCAAATATAATTTGGACTATAATATTCATTGAGTAGTAAGAAATCTTGGAAATAGAAATTAATAAATGTTAAAAGTGCTAAAATTAAAATTGTTTTTAAATCAGGTATTAATTCTGTCCATACACTACATACAGGATAAATTTTATATTCAACATCATTTTCCATATATTGACTTTTATCTAAGAAGTCACCACAATACGGACAATATTCAAACTTCTCATTCACATACTCTCCACAATTTTTACAAACCATATAAATCCCCCTTTTGTTTAACGGGGCATATTATAACATAAGTAACAAAAAAAGGCAAATTAACTTGCCTTTATTTGTTCGATATAACGGTTTACAGCTACATGCCAATTTGGGTTTTCCGCATATTTACTATTCATTGTTTCTGCAGTTGTTAAACCATATCGTACATAATTTCTACTCAAATTATCGATAAAAGCTTTGATTCCTTCATCGATTGTCGCAAAGTATAAGTATCCATTACTTCCTCTCATACCTCCAACGTTATGATTTACTTGTGTTAATGTACTACAACTCCAAGCACATCCAGTTTCATGTAACATGATAGCAAGTGCTAAATATGGATCTACTCCTTGTTGTAAAGAATAACTAGCAATCAAATAACCTTTACCGGTTAGCGTTGAATTTAAATTACGTTCTATCTTTTCTGCTAATTGTTCTAAAGTCATATCATCGTATACAGTACTAACACCAGCTCCTAATTTTACTTGCTGACCTGATACGATCATCTCTTCGCTTTTCTCAATCAAACTTTTATGAGTTGTCTTGATTGAAGATGTAAATGTATTATCTTTGTCTGATTCTTTTAAAGAATTAACCTTTGGGGTTGTCCCAATTGTAGAAGCACCTAATAAGAAAATAGAAACTCCTAATCCGATAATGGCATTTACATACCGTTTTTCTTTCACAATTTTCACCTCATCAAAAATTTTTTCGGAAAACATGTTCGATTTTAGCAAAAAAGTCGAAATATGTCAAATTGAGGTATAATAAGGATAAATTAAAATCACTAAAAAGCATTGAAAAAGAAGGGATAAACCCTTCTTTGTTACTTTCTATGTGAATATTCATAAATAATGATAAAAAGAGCAAGTCCAATTAGAATTGTAGCAAGTCCAATTAATAAAAAACTAATATCATTCATGAGAAATATGCCAAGTGCAATGAGTATCATTGCTACTACAAAAAATGTTGTAATTAGGATTTTACTTCTTTTGTTCATACTAACTGCTCCTTTTATGATAGCTAACTATATTATACATCAAAAACGACATAATTAAAACATTTCCCTATTTTCATAGAATAATTTATTCATAATTTTCCGGAAAATAAGTATCGAGCCATTCATTCGCCTTATCTTTAATTGCTTTTCCTTCATTATCTTTAAAACGTTCCCATCCGTTTTTACCACGCTCTAATATTTTTTGTGTTCCACTTTTTACTTTTTCTTTTAATTCATCATAAGAACTAATATGTTCACTAAAATACCCATCTATACTGTGATATAACTCTTTCGCTTTCTTTTGGGCTTCATCTGACAATTCACTCAATGTATATCCACCATATGTCGCATTAGGATCATTTTGTAAAAAACGTTTAAAATAATCAATTTTTAATGCCCAGTCTTCTTTAAATTCTTCTAAAGAAGAGGTATCAAAAGCTCCTTCAAAACTATCCCTCATATCCTCAAAAGCGGCTCTATCATGGTCGTTATAAATTGGTAAATTCATATATTTATCCATTAATGTTTGTTCTTCTTCCGTATTTTGTTCCGACTTTACTTCAGGTTCTACTTCTTCTGTGACATCCGTTGCTACTTGTTCTTCCTGTTGATTTCCACATCCTACTAAAACAGATGAAAGAATAACCATAGATGCACAAGAAAAAATACGTAATTTTTTAATTTTATTTGTCATAATAATCCCCCTATTCTTGTTTCCATGATTGATACCAATCATTCCATTTATCTTTTAACTTTCCTGCTGTTTCTTTTCCCTGTTGGTATATATCTTTTGATTTATCTACAACTTTATCTTTGACAGAATTTGCTTTTTCTTTAACTTCATCATAAATATCTCCGGCTTGTTCATAGTTTTCTTCACCAATAACTGTCTTTACATCTTCAAAATATTGATTTTTATACTCACTTAATTTATCTGAAATCGTTTGATAAGTTCTTTTACCTTGAGAAACTAGTCTCTCTTTATAATTTGGTGAATATGTTTCAATCATTCCATCAATATTTGTTGCAATTTGTATTACTTTTTGTTTTCCAGAATCACTTAGTTGTTGAAATGTATAATCACCAATTTTTCCACCATAAAAGATAAAATCTGTAACAGTAATAAATAATTTTTTGGCTTTTATTTTCCAGTCAGAAGTATCTTTTTCAGTAGAATTTACAACAGATGCTTCCATATTTTCCATATATTGAATCACGTCTTGTTCACTTTGAATTCCATTCGTTGGTGTTGGTACAATATCTGCAACTGTAACTTCATCAATTTGTTTATTTTCATTATCTGTATCTTCTTGTGTTATGTTTTTGTGATCATCTGTCTTCTTTGCCTTTTTGGATTCAGCTATACGATTTTCTTCTTTCTTTGTTTTATTTGTAGAAGTAGCATTTAAACTTTGAACATAAATAAAACCACCTAAGAAAAATAAAATTAAAAATACCACAAGAATCATCATGATATAATCATTGTTTTTTTCTTTCATTCTGATCCCCTCTTATGCTGGTATTGTAGCTTCTTTTCATAGTTTTGTCAAATTGTGTAATATCATACATATAATATCTAGAGGAGGGATTTATGGGAATCATTAAAGCAACATCAAAAGAGCGAGATTTACTTGCTAGATTAATGCGTGCAGAAGCAACAGGAGAAGGAAATTTAGGACAACTTATGGTTGGTAATGTCGTGGTAAACCGTGGAATTGCAAATTGTTTAACCTTTAGTAATGTTAATACTATCAGTGATGTAATCTATCAATCTCCAGGTGGCTTTACAGGGGTCAATAGTCCATTATTTTATAGTAATCCCACAACAACAGAACGTAACCTTGCAGATCGTGTTATACGTGGAGAATATTTTCATCCTGCTACCAATGCATTATGGTTTTATGCTCCAGGAACAGGGAATTCATGTCAAACAACTTGGTGGGGACAATATAATACAGGAAAATATAAAAATCATTGTTTTTATGCTCCTGATCCAGGAGAATGTAAAGAAATTCACTAAAGCCGGGATATACCCGGCTTTATTTATATTTGTAAAATTTGACCAATCGTCAAATTATTATTCACTAAATTGTTTTTTTCTTTTAATGCATTTACTGTTGTTCCAAAACGTTGTGCGATATTCCATAAACTATCGCCAGCTTTTACTATATATGTTTGATTAGAATTTGTATTACTTGGTAATGTTAATACTTGGCCAACACTTAAAAGATTACTACTTAATCCGTTTAAACGTATTAATTCATCTACTGTTGTTCCAAAACGATTAGCAATACTCCACAAACTATCTCCACTCTTTACAATATAAGTATTTGTAGCGTTATTTCCATTATTAGAATTGTTTTGTGGTACTTTTAACACTTGGCCTACCTGTAAAGTAGTAGAAGTTAGATTATTTAAATTTTGTAATTCACTAACACTTGTATCATATTTGCGAGCTATACTCCATAAACTGTCTCCGCTTTTCACAGTATAAGTATTCCCTTGATAATTGTTTGTATCCTCATTTTCTGTTGGTAATTTTAATATTTGCCCTATTTGTAAAGTATTAGTATTTAAATTATTTAATGCTTTTAATTCTGCAACTGTTGTATTAAAACGATTGGCAATACTCCATAAACTGTCACCACTTTTCACGGTATAAGTATTTCCTTGATTATTATTCGTATTTCCATTTCCTGTTGGTAATTTCAGTACTTGACCTACTTGTAATGCATTCATATTTAAATTATTAAGTCGTTTTATTTCTGCAACTGTTGTGTTGAAACGATTGGCAATACTCCACAAGCTATCACCACTTTTTACTGTATAAGTACCTTCTATTTCTCCTCCAGAATATGGTCTACCTATATATTTCATCACACCACGCACAACAGCTTCTGCTAAAATATCGTAATCATCTTTTAATTGTTGTGGATCATCACCAGTACTATCTAAAAAACCATATTCCACGATTACTGGTTCAGTATTATTTCCTGTATCTCGGTGAATGAAATAATAGTCTTTCGCCGTATTACTTGGTAATCTTCTTTGAAAAGCCTCTCTCACATTTTGCCCACTTTTTTCTAATTCTGTTAAAATATCATTTGCTAAAGTTGCATCATTACGGAGAGCATAAATTACTTCTGCACCATCTCCACCTGGTGAATTTATTTACCATTGTTAAAAAAAATAACAGATGACTAAATGTCACCTGTCTTTAATTACATACTCTTAATTTTACTAATTTTTTTTCAAGCTTAGGTTTAACAAATTGTTCTTCTGATACTAATACACTACTTTTATATCTATTATATGCAAATTCATAATCACCTGTTTTGATTGCATTTACACATACCATTACAACATTGTCATAAATATAATTATATAACTCATCATTATTTTCTTTTTCATTTATAGCTTCTACTACAAGTGGAGCAGTTTTATAATAATGGGCTATATCCTCTTTTGAGACATAATTATCTCTAAACCATCTAAGTACCATTAATTCTTCACAATTATCATCAAATTGTTCCAATTTGTGTCTCATACATGCTGTCGTTAAATAGCAACTACAATCTGTTGAAGTCTTTTCTCCATTCGATTTTTCATTAATTGTAAAAGTTCCTTTATCATAATCAATATTAATATGTATAGATTCATCATGAGGTTCTCTTGGATCACTCCCATAAATATTTACATGTCCCTTTTCATCATTACCATTTACATTTATCCATGTTCCGCCTTCTGTTTCTTTGGCCATTTTATCTTTCTCCCTTATTAACCGTTATTTCCATAAGTTCTTTTAATCCATATTCCACATCTTCTGCATAATCAAAAACATCTTTATCGTTATAACATTCATTGCAAAAATTTATAATTTCTTCAAAATAATTTAATGAGTAAATTCCTTTATTGTTGTATAATTCGTACTGTTCTAAAAAATGATTTAAGTATTCAGATGATTTATTTTTCAAATTATAATTTTTTGTATTCTTATTTATACATAATAACGAACATATGATTTTCCTATATAAATTAAGAATATTGATGTCCTTCCCCATAATAACTCCTTTCTTAATAAAGATTATATACTTTTCCCATACAAAAAATCAAATTTTAATTATTATTCTTCTCTTTTCTTTCATTCGAACTTCTTACTTTATTTTTTCTATATGTAAATTTTATTTGAGATATAACATCATATTTAAAACATATAGTAATATTCCTATCTTTATCTATTACTATTTTATCTATTAAAGTATTGTCTATACGCTTGCCAAACAATGGATTAACAGT
>CAJKWD010000015.1 GCA_905203475.1 uncultured Acholeplasmataceae bacterium | reverse complement strand
GCGTGGGGAGCAAATAGGATTAGATACCCTAGTAGTCCACGCCGTAAACGATGAGTACTAAGTGTCGGGAAACCGGTGCTGAAGTTAACACATTAAGTACTCCGCCTGAGTAGTACGGTCGCAAGGCTGAAACTCAAAGGAATTGACGGGCACCCGCACAAGCGGTGGAGCATGCTGTTTAATTCGAAGATACGCGAAGAACCTTACCTAGGCTTGACATCCCTGGCAAAGCAATAGAGATATTGTGGAGGTTATCCAGGTGACAGGTGGTGCATGGTTGTCGTCAGCTCGTGTCGTGAGATGTTCGGTTAAGTCCGATAACGAGCGCAACCCTTGTCATTAGTTACTAACAGATAATGCTGAGGACTCTAATGATACTGCCGGTGACAAACCGGAGGAAGGTGGGGATGACGTCAAATCATCATGCCCCTTACGTCTAGGGCTACAGGCGTGCTACAATGGCCGACACAAAGAGAAGCAAAGCCGTGAGGTGGAGCAAATCTCCAAAATCGGTCTCAGTTCGGATTGAAGTCTGCAACTCGACTTCATGAAGCTGGAATCGCTAGTAATCCTGAATCAGAATGTCAGGGTGAATACGTTCCCGGGTGTTGTACACACCGCCCGTCACGCCATGGGAGTCTGTAATACCCGAAGTTGGTAGCCTAACCATTAGGAGGGGGCCGGCGAAGGTAGGACAGGTGACTGGGGTGAAGTCGTAACAAGGTATCCCTACCGGAAGGTGGGGATGGATCACCTCCTTTCTATGGAGAAAGAAAAAACCGTATCTTAACGAAAAGGAAGAGAAGTTTTGCTTAGTTTTGAGAGATTGTTCTCTCAAGAAATTGTTCTTTGAAAACTTGATAATGTGGTAGTGATATACGAAAGAAAGCCGACTAGAAATAGTCAATGTCGCGCGTATATCACATTAAAACTCAATCAATTAGGATAAATAACGAAATGGTGATTAAATTGCTAAGGGCGCACAGTGAATGCCTTGGCACTAGAAGCAGAAGAAGGACGCAACAAACGGCGAAACGCTTCGGGGAGCAGTAAGTATGCTTTGATCCGGAGATATCCGAATGGGGGAACCTGGCTGTGGTCATGCGCAGTCATCATCCACTGAATACATAGGTGTATGAGTATAACCCAGTGAACTGAAACATCTTAGTAACTGGAGGAAAAGAAAGAAAAATCGATTTCCTAAGTAGTGGCGAGCGAAAAGGAAAGAGCCCAAACCATTCTACGGAATGGGGTTGTAGGACCGTACGTTAAAGAGTTAGAAAATGTATTTATAGCTGAAATGCATGGGAAGGCATATCGAAGAAGGTGATAATCCTGTAAGCGAAATAGATACAACTCTGTATGGAATCCTGAGTACGGCGAGGCACGTGGAACCTTGTCGGAAGCAGCGGGGACCATCCCGCAAGGCTAAATACTCACTAGTGACCGATAGCGAACAAGTACCGTGAGGGAAAGGTGAAAAGAACCCCGGGAGGGGAGTGAAATAGAATCTGAAACTGTGTGCTTACAAGAAGTCAGAGCCCGTTAACGGGTGATGGCGTGCCTTTTGCAGAATGAACCGGCGAGTTATTGTATCATGCGAGGTTAAGGTGAAGAGCTGGAGCCGAAGCGAAAGCGAGTCTGAATAGGGCGAACATAGTATGGTGCAATAGACCCGAAACCGAGTGATCTAGCCATGAGCAGGTTGAAGGTTTGGTAACACAAACTGGAGGACCGAACCGACTTACTAGGAAACGTGAGCGGATGACTTGTGGCTAGCGGTGAAATTCCAATCGAACTCGGATATAGCTGGTTCTCCCCGAAATAGGTTTAGGCCTAGCGTTGAATGGACCCTCTTGGAGGTAGAGCACTGAATACATGATGGCGGCACCTAGCTGTACTGAGTGTAATCAAACTCCGAATGCTAAGAGACAAATATTCAGCAGTCAGTGTATGGGTGATAACGTCCATACGCGAAAGGAAAAGAATCCAGATCGCCAACTAAGGTCCCAAAATATATGCTAAGTGGGAAAGGATGTGGAGTTGTCAAAACAGCTAGGAGGTTGGCTTAGAAGCAGCCATCCTTTAAAGAGTGCGTAATAGCTCACTAGTCGAGTGACACTGCGCCGAAGATGTACCGGGGCTAAGCATATTACCGAAGTTGCGAATCATATGTGATAAACATATGGTGGTAGGGGAGCGTTCTAATAGCGGAGAAGGTTGACTGAGAAGACAGCTGGAGCGATTAGAAGTGAGAATGCCGGTATGAGTAGCGCAAGACGGGTGAGAATCCCGTCCACCGTTTGCCTAAGGGTTTCTGGGGAAGGCTCGTCCTCCCAGAGTAAGTCAGGACCTAAGACGAGGCCGAAAGGCGTAGCCGATGGACAACAGGTTTATATTCCTGTACCACTTATATCACAGATGGAATGACGGAGAAAGCTAGGGAGTGCCATTTATTGGATTATGGTCTAAGCACAAAGGCTCGTATGCTGGAAAATCCGTAATACGAATGGGCTGAAGTGTGATGGGGAAGTTTCATAAGAAACGAAGATTCCTGACGCTAAGCTTCCAAGAAAAGTTTCTATGGTTAATGATATAGGTGCCTGTACCGAGAACCGACACAGGTGGGCAAGGAGAGTATCCTAAGGTGAGCGAGAGAACTATGGTTAAGGAACTCGGCAAAATGACCCCGTAACTTCGGGAGAAGGGGTGATCAAGAGATTGATCCGCAGTGAATAGGCCCAAGCGACTGTTTACCAAAAACACAGGTCTCTGCTAAGTCGAAAGACGATGTATAGGGGCTGACACCTGCCCAGTGCTGGAAGGTTAAGAGGAGAGCTAAGTAGACGCAAGTCGGAATACGAAGGTTCGAATTGAAGCCCCAGTGAACGGCGGCCGTAACTATAACGGTCCTAAGGTAGCGAAATTCCTTGTCGGGTAAGTTCCGACCCGCACGAAAGGTGTAACGATTTGGGCACTGTCTCGACCATAGGCTCGGTGAAATTTTAATACCTGTGAAAATGCAGGTTACCCGCGACAGGACGGAAAGACCCCGTGGAGCTTTACTGTAGCTTGATATTGGGATTCGGTTCATTATGTAGAGGATAGGTGGGAGACTGTGAGACCATGGCGCTAGTCATGGAGGAGTCACCGGTGGAATACCACCCTTAATGAGTTGGATTTCTAACTTGGTACCATGAATCTGGTATAAGGACAGTGTCTGGTGGGCAGTTTGACTGGGGCGGTCGCCTCCCAAAGAGTAACGGAGGCGCTCAAAGGTTCCCTCAGAATGGTTGGAAATCATTCAAAGAGTGTAAAGGTATAAGGGAGCTTGACTGCGAGACCAACAAGTCGAGCAGGTGCGAAAGCAGGACTTAGTGATCAGGCGATTCAGAATGGAATGGTCGTCGCTTAACGGATAAAAGTTACCCCGGGGATAACAGGCTGATACCACCCAATAGTTCACATAGACGGTGGTGTTTGGCACCTCGATGTCGGCTCGTCACATCCTGGAGGTGAAGTCGCTTCCAAGGGTTGGGCTGTTCGCCCATTAAAGTGGCACGCGAGCTGGGTTCAGAACGTCGTGAGACAGTTCGGTCCCTATCCGTCGTGGGCGTAGGAAAATTGAGGAGAGCTGTTCCTAGTACGAGAGGACCGGAACGGACCTACCTCTGGTGTATCTGTTGTCACGCCAGTGGCAGTGCAGAGTAGCTATGTAGGGAGAGGATAACCGCTGAAAGCATCTAAGCGGGAAGCCAACTTCAAGATGAGTTTTCCCATTTTTAAAAAAGTAAGATCCCAGGAAGACTACCTGGTTGATAGGCTAGAGGTGGAAGCATGGCGACATGTTGAGCTGACTAGTACTAATAGATCGAGGATTTAATCCAAGTTATTTAAGAAAGATTGAGAAACACATTATCATGTTTTCAGAGAATAATTTCTCTAAAGTAAATTGGTAACAATAGCAATGAGGGTACACCTGTTCCCATCCCGAACACAGAAGTTAAGCTCATTCACGCCGACGATAGTTTATCGCGAAAATAGGTAGTTGCCAATTTTTTTTTGCTTTAAAATGAGATATGAATTATCTCATTTTTCTTTTTATAATTGTACTATTTACGATAAAAAGATTGTAAATAAATGAAATAATATTGTTTTTACTTTTTATTTCTAATATAATAAGATTGGTGATAGAAATGGAATATAAAGTTACAACTAGAAATGAAATGGATACAATTGAATTAGCACAAAATTTTGAATCTGAAAAATTTCCAAATATGATTATTTGCTTAGATGGTGAATTGGGAAGTGGAAAAACTGTATTTACAAAAGGTATTGCTAATGCACTTGGTGTAAAAGAAAGTATTACTTCTCCAACGTTTACAATTATTAAAGAATATGATGGAGAATTACCTTTATATCATATGGATGTATATCGTTTAAATGGTAATGTAGAAGGTACAGGAATTGAGGAATATTTTACTAAGGGTGGTGTCGTTGTGATTGAATGGGCTGATACGATTAAAGATATCCTTCCTGAAGAACGTTTAGATATTAAATTTAAAGTAGTTGGAGAAAATACGCGTGTATTAATTTTGACTCCACATGGACAAAAATATGAGGAGTTGTGTGAGGCGGTTTTATGATGAAATTATTTATTGATACAGCTTCTAGTCGAATTGTATTAGGTTTATCTCAAAATGGCACTATTTTAAAAGAGATAAATGAAGTAAATGATCACCAGTTATCAGTTCGTATTTTTCCTTTATTAGATCATTTATTTCAAGAAACAAATGTTTCTCCAAAAGATATAGATGAAATTGTTGTTGTGACAGGGCCTGGTTCTTTTACTGGTGTGCGTATTGGTGTTACGATTGCAAAAACATATGCATGGTCATTGAAGAAAAAGATTATATCTGTTTCAGAATTACAATGTATGGCTTCTACTGAAGTAGATACAGATTATTGCATTCCTATGATCGATGCTAGAAGAAATGCTGTGTATGCTGGTATTTATGATAAAAATTTAAATTCTGTTATACCGGATCAATATATTCAACTAGAGGATTTAAAGCGAAAAGTAGAAGAATTAGATGGAACTTATACATTTATTAGCGATCAATCATTTACTTCTCTTGACGTTCTAAAACCAAATATAGATTTAAGTAAGATATTAGAGAAACATGAAAATGATGAAAGTATTAATCCCCATAAAGTTAATCCAAATTATTTAAAAAAGACTGAAGCAGAAGAAAATTTACAGAAATAATATGGACATAGTCAAAGTACAACAATCAAATTTTCAACAGTTTCAAGCTTTATTAAATATTTCGGGAAATCCTATGGAAGAGTGGAATCAATTTGCAAAAGATCCTTTTCGTCATTGTTATTTATTGAAAGATCATGATATGATTTGTTCTTATATTGATTTTTCAATTTTATATGAACGAGCAGAGTTAAATCAAATTTATGTTATAGAATCATATCGTCAAAAACATTGTGCAAGTCAATTAATGGATTTTATGGTACAACAATGTAGTAATAAGAATTGTCATAATATTACTTTAGAAGTACGAGAAAGTAATATAGTGGCACAAAAACTTTATCAAAAATATCAATTTCGAGCCGTTGCCAAACGAAATAATTATTATAAAACAGAAGATGCAATATTAATGGAAAGGATGATGTAGTATGAAGTCAACCTATATTTTAGCAATTGAATCTAGTTGTGATGAGACAAGTGTTTCTATTATAAAAGATGGTCATGAAGAAATTGCAACAGTTGTCTTAACACAAATAGATATTCATAAATTATTTGGTGGTGTAGTACCAGAAGTTGCCAGTAGGCACCATATTGAAAATATCACAATTGTCATTGAAGAATGTCTACATAAGGCAAATATGAGTATAGAAGAGATGGATGCGATTGCTGTAACATATGGACCAGGATTGATTGGATCATTATTAATCGGTGTACAAGCAGCAAAGACACTTGCTTACTTATACCAGAAACCACTTATTCCTGTACATCATATTGCTGGCCATATTTATGCGAATAATTTAGTAGAAAAGATGGAATTTCCATTGATTGCACTAGTTGTTAGTGGTGGCCATACTGAATTGATGTATATGAAAGAAGATTATTCTTTTGAGAAAATTGGTGGTACTTTAGACGATGCGGTAGGAGAGGCTTACGATAAAGTAGCACGTGTGATAGGACTTCCATATCCCGGTGGACCGGCTGTTGATAAATTAGCTCATCAAGGAAAAGATACTTATGACTTACCATTACCACTAGATGATGATAGTTATAACTTTAGTTTTAGTGGATTAAAAAGTGCAGTTATTAATTTATCACATAATGAACAACAACGTGGACATGAAATACGCAAAGAGGACTTAGCTTGTTCTTTTCAAAATCGCGTAGTAGAAATATTAACAAAAAAAACGATGAAAGCACTTAAAGAATTTGGTGTAAATCGTTTAATTGTAGCTGGTGGTGTAGCAGCTAACCAAGGCCTTCGTGAAAAATTACAAACACTATGTGAACAGGAAAACATTCATTTAATCGTTCCACCAATGAAATATTGCACTGATAATGCCGCTATGATTGGTGCAGCAGGATATTTCGCATATAAACTAGGTATTCGTAGTGATCTTACATTGAATGCTAAAGCTACTGGAGAGTTAAAAAAATAGATAGAAATATCTATTTTTTTGTTTTCAGGGTCAATAATGACCATTTCAAAGAAATAATAGTTACAAATGGCGAAAAATGGTGTACACTTTTTTTAAAGATTAGGAGAGATAAGTAGTATGTTATTATGTTTTAATATTAAAAAAAAGATCTTTATTTTGAGAATAAATAAATTTAATTGCATGTTGTTTGTCCATAAGTAATTGTATATTAAAACTTGTGTTAAAATATAAATATAGAATAGGAGTATCAGTAGTATGTTTTATTTTTTTGTCGTAGAAGATCAAATCGACATGAATCGTATGATTTGTGATTTAATTATAGAAATTTGCAGAAAGAAAAAAATTAAGATAATGATTTATTCATTTACATCATATTCTAAAGCATTTTATAAAATGGCTTATGCAAGGATTCCTAATAAAGTATTTGTCTGTGATATAGAAATTGTTTCTCCAAAAGATAAATCAAAACATATGGAATCAGGTTTAGAATTTGGAAAAAAATTACGTGAGAAAGACACGAAAAGTGATTTAATCTATTTATCTAACTATAATTATGAGAATGAAGTTGCAACCTCTATTTTTAACTGTACTAGATATATTAAAAAGAATTGCAAAGATATGCAACAGATATTAGATGACACAATTGATTATTTAGTTTTAAAAAAGGGTGAACAACAAAAAATTATATTTCGTATATCTAATCAAATGACTTATCAATTTCAACTGAATGAAATTAATTATGTTCAAAAAATAAAATCTACAAAATATTGTGAAATACATACTACTACAACGACATTTAAGTACTATATTACATTAAAAGAATTAAATAAAACATATTTTAATAATCATTTTATCACAGTAAAGAGAAGTTATTTAGTTAATTCTTATAATATAAGATTAAAGGATAATGAACAAATTATTTTTTCAAATGGTGATCAGTTAGTATTATAAAAACACATTTCTAATAAATGAAATGTGTTTATTTCTTTTTTTGATTCATATTTTCAAAATAGTGTAATAATAAATCCTTTGGTGAATTATTTAATGCTTGTTGCATTTCTTCACCTTGCAAAAAACCATATTCTAATGAAAGATGGTGTAAAATTCGAACATGATATGGCTGAAGATGATCTGCAAATTCAAGTATTTGTTCTCTTTGTTCTTCAGACATATCTGTTGGGAGAATAAAAATTCCTGTATATCCATGTTTTTCAATATCTTTTGTTGTATTTAAAAAGAGAGCATCTCCTAACAATGTATAAAAATAACTAATTGTTTCAGGTGTATGACGATAATTTAATTTTGTAAAGATAGGAATATCTTTATATTGTTTTTGTGCATATTCTAATAGTTCTTCTGAGTGAGTATTATCCGATGCGATATTACCTAAATAATCAATTGTTTGATTTTGGTGTATGATAACAAGTTTATGTCTATCCATAATTTCACTTCCTATATTTATTATAACAGAATAGAAAAAAAATGGAATCATACATTCCATTTTTTAAAAAATAGCTGGTAGAATAAACATTGTAATAATTAAAATTACAAGATATACAATTCCATATGTGTATCCTACTTTGTTTTTATCAATGCTTGCTGTAAATTGAAATCCTTGAATCATATATACATTAGATAATGCAACTCCACATAACAAGAATAAAATCATCAGTTGTGCTGAAACATACATCAATACGATTGTACCAAGCATTGTTGTTGTTAAAATAACAGATGTAATTCCAAGATAAGCAATCATTTTTTTGTAATTAGAATTTCCATGGAATAGTTTATCAGCAACAAGATAGAATAATCCAGCTATAATTGCATAAGTAACAAGTACAATTACAAGTGTTGTAAAGAAGATTCTAGCATAAGGAATTTCGATTGATGTAGACATTAAACTACTAAATCCACTTGTACTTGTAAATAAACTAATTAATTCTTTAGAACCTAAGCAACAGAATAGTGCAATAATAAGCGCATTTATTGCAATTAAGATTCCTCCAATTGTAATATTTTCTGTTTCGATAATTTCTTTCATTGTATCTACTGGTTTTGTAAACATTCCTTTTACGGATGCTAACAATTCATTAAAATCAAATTTTGTTGCCACTTCTGTTGTTTTATTTTCACAATTTGGACATTTTCCATCCACTAATTTTGATCCACATTTTGTACAAAATTTTGCCATCCAATTTCCTCCTTAAAAATATCTTGAAAAATAAGTTGGTAGACTACTTGCATCTACTAAATGATAAGTATTATCTACATAACTATATGAAACATAAATACCATCAGATGAAGATTTTGATTTTTCTTTTGTTTCTCCATTATCGTCATATGATATTGTATAATCATATTTTCCATAAAAATAAATTGTTAAATATCCATCATCATCTAGTTCTAAGTCTCTTAATTCCATGTTTTTGAACTCGATTTTCTTTAATGTTGTTGTACGATATGAAGTAATATCTTCTTTTAAATCTTCATAAGTCTCTTTTAAATCATCTAAATTGACATTTTTTCCTTCGAAGTTAGACTTAATATCATCGAAGTTTTTGTTATCAATAATGCCTTGATAGATAGTTCCTAAATCTTTCTTAGCTTGCTCTATCATTTTGTTCTTTTCTTTTGTTGGAATATTATCTTCATTGAAATGAATTGTTTGTGAGTGAGAATATGTATTAACATTCAATTCATCTTCTAATGAGAATCCAAATGGTAATTCAATTTTCATTTGATATGGAAGAGAAAATAATGCAGGTAATTTATATACATCCATTGAAGAAGTACTTTCTTCTTTGTCGATATATTTCTTATCTACTTTTACACCTTCTAATGTTACCGTTGAATCTTTTAATACTGAAAGTTCAAAGTCATCTACTGTTTCTAATGTATTATCAGCAATTTTCCAATTATCAAAGAATAAGAATTTATTTCCTTTTTCTTTTGTTAATGTAATATGTTCTGTTTGATCATTTGTTTTTCCTTCTACTGTATAAGTAATTGTTACATACATAGAAAGACCACTGCTACTTTTTTCTGCTTTTGTAATTTTGTAGTTTGTAATTTTTTCATCTTTTCTGTCTTTTTTAATCCTATTTACAATGCTTTTGAATACTTTCTTATCTGTAAATTCACTTTTCTTTACATCTAAATAAGAATATAACTTATTGGCATCGTAATTCATTGCTGCTTCGAAATAATCAGAAGCGATTTTCTTAGGATCTGTTAAATTTTTACCAATTATAAATCCGATGATTAGTAATATAACAATGATAATGCCAGCTGCTAAACCAATTTTTGCTTTTTTGCTCATTGGTTTTCTTTCCTTTGGTGTTACTTGTTTTGGAGCTTTCTTTTTCTCTGTTTTCTCATCCGTATTGAGTGGTTTTCCACATTCCGCACAAAACTTTGCGCCAGGTTCATTTTTAAAACCACATTCACCGCAAAACACTTATATCATCCTCCTTTGCACTCCTAATTATAATGTAACCTATTTTATGTTCCCTGTCAATTTCATGTTTATGAAATAAATAAAAAAATATACAAGAAATAAGATAAAATCTTGTATATTTTATTTATTTTTTATAAAACGTTTTTCTATAAAATTTACTATATAATACATGATTGTTGCGACAAACCCTAAGATGATTACACCAGACATAACGAGATCTAAGTTAAATACTTGAGAACCATACATAATTAAATATCCAATTCCTTCTTTTGATACTAAAAATTCTCCCATGATGACACCAATTAATGACATACTAATATTAATTTTTAAAGCATTCATCATAGTTTGGATACTATTTGGCATAATTAATTTATAATAAATTTGCCATTTGGTTGCTTTCCAAGATTGCAGTAATTTAATTTTGTGAGAATCTGTTTCGACAAAACTTTGATATACATTGATAATTGTAATAATCACTGATATAAATAGTGCCATTAAGATGATAGATCCTTTTCCTGCCCCAGCCCATATGATGATGATAGGACCAAGTGCCACTTTAGGAAGACTATTTAAGATAGTAAGATATGGATCTAATACTTTTGCGAGAAATGGCCACCACCATAATATTGTAGCAATTAGGAATCCGAGAAATGTACCAAGTGAAAAACTGATGATTGTTTCATAAGTAGTTACCCAGATATGATACCAAAGGTCACCACTTTTCATAAGTCCATAAATCGTTTCTAAGACGTTTTTTGGACTAGATGAGATAAATGTGTTAATCAGTCCAAAATTCGCTGCTAACTGCCAAATAATGAGAAATAAAAGGAGAATAAGAAGTTGTGTCAGTTTAATATGACGACTTTGTCTTTTTAACTTCTTTAGAAATGCAAGATGTTCCTGACTATACATGAAAATCAATCTCCTTCCATATTTGATCATAATACTTTGAAAACTCTTTACATTTTCGATTTTCAATTGGAGTACTACGATGTTCAAAATGAATGGAATGAATATTTTTTATTTGACATGGTCTTTTTGTTAACACAATAATTCGATCAGCCATACTGATTGCTTCTGCTAAATCATGTGTTACCATAATCGCACTTTTCTTTTCTTTTTTAATAATGCGATATACATCATCTGATACAGCAAGTCTCGACTGGTAGTCTAAAGCTGAAAATGGTTCATCTAGAAGTAATATATCTGGTTTTGTTGCCAATGTTCGAATTAAAGCAACTCGTTGTCTCATACCACCTGATAAGTTTGCTGGATAACTATGAATAAATTCTTCTAATCCATATGTTTTTAATAATTTTAATACGTGTTCTTTATTTTCTTTTGTATTTTGTTTCGTGATTTCTAGTCCTAGTAAACAATTATCTAGAATTGTTCTCCAAGGAAATAGACAGTCTTGTTGTAACATATATCCAAAAGATGTCTTTTTATCCATTTCAATCGTTCCACCTGACTTTTCTAATAAATTACAAAGAATAGATAAAATTGTTGATTTTCCACATCCACTAGGCCCTACAATTGCAATAAATTCTCCTGGATTGAGAGAAAAAGTAACTTCATCAATAGCAGGTGTTTCTCCTTGTTTTGTATGATATATTTTCTTTAATTGATTAACACGTAAAATTGGTTTCATATTATTTCTTTGCAAATTTAGTAGTTACTAATTTTTCATAAGGAGCATATTTTTCTAATTCACCTGCATTTTTC
Organism: uncultured Acholeplasmataceae bacterium; assembly: GCA_905203475.1. Taxonomy (GTDB): domain Bacteria; phylum Bacillota_I; class Bacilli_A; order RF39; family UBA660; genus UMGS2016. Next base: position 13,363 of record CAJKWD010000015.1, on the reverse strand, counting down.
ATAATTTCTTGTATATGTTCAAAGTTTTCTTTTTCAATATATGTTGTATCAAACCATGAATCAATATTACGATAACGTTTTACAATTTTCGTAACATCTTCTAAAGAAGTATCTGGAAATTCATCTAAGATTACTTTAGCTACTTCTTCATCTGAATGATTTTTCACATAATCAATTCCTTTTTGAATCGCATTTGAGAAGCCTTGAATGATATCTTTATTATTTTCTATATAGCTTTTTCTCGCATGATAAGCAGTATATGGTACCACACCACCTAGTTCTCCTAAGGATGCGACTACATGGCCATATCCCTGTTTTTCTAATTGTAAAGCATTTGGCTCAAATAAGTTAACAAAGTCCCCATTACCACCAATAAAGGAACCACTCATGGCTGCAAATTCTACACTTGTATCAATGGTGACATCTTTTTTTGGATGAATACCTTTTTCAGATAAAGCCCATTCGAATGTCATTTCTGGCATACCACCTTTACGACCTCCAATGACAGTTTTTCCTTTCATATCTTCTAACTTAAAGTCTTTGATATCTTCTCTGGCAACAATAAAACTACCATCACGTTTGGTTAATCCTGCAAAGTTTACTAAGTAGTCTTTTTCTCCTTGGTTATATACATAGATAGTTGCTTCACTACCAGCAAATCCAATTTGTACATCGTTGGATAATACACTTGCAGTTACTTTATCTGCTCCTGGAGTTAATATAAATTCAACATCTAACCCTTCATCTTTAAAGTATCCAAGTTGTTTGGCTACATATTGTGGAGCATAGAAAATACTGTGTGTAACTTCTGCTACCTTAACTTTCTTTAAATCTGATTTTGGTTTGTTTACATAAAAATAAATCACTGATAAGATGATAATAATAATTAATCCAATCAGTGAAATCCAAACTTTTTTCAATCTAATCCCTCTCTTTCAATGATAGTATATTCTAAAAGAGGTAACTAGTATAGATAAATAACCCATACTCTTTGAGAAATAGATGGGTTATGATATAATAAAAACAGAAAGTTGGGATACTGTGAAATACGGATTAATTTTATATAAAGAGACAGATAATTTAGGGGATGATATTCAATCATATGCCGCAATGCAGTTTCTGCCACAGGTAGATTATGTCATTGATCGTGAAGCATTAGATGAATTTGTTCCAGATAAAAAAGAATATGTTGCTACCATTATGAATGGTTGGTATCTACATAAGAAAACACATTTTCCTTTTACTCCATATATTTATCCATTACTCATTTCTATGCATTTTACAGAAAATGATTTAATTACAAAACGTGGATATGAATTCTTAGATGGATATACAAAAGATTTCTTAAAACCATACGGTAAAATTGGATGTCGTGATTTAGTGACAGAATCTATGTTAAAAGAAAAGGGATATGATACTTATTTCTCTGGATGTATGACATTAACATTAGATCAAATTGGTAAGAAAAAAGTAAGTAATTATATTTGTGTGATTGATATGAAAGAGGAAATTGTAGAAAAAATACATACTTTATTTCCTGAATATGAAATTAAAATTATGAGTCATTGGTTAAAACCAGAAGAAAGTGCTTCTATGTCTTTAGAAGAGAGAATGAATCGTGTTAAAGAGTATTTAATGATTTATCAGAATGCGAAATTAATTATTACGGATCGCCTACACTGTGCACTTCCTGCATTAGCACTAGAAACACCAGTTGCACTTATCTACTATGATTACAATGCGGATCGTTTATCTACATTTAAAGATTATGTTACATATTATTCCGAAGGGGAATTTATGGAACTTTCTCGTGAAGCATTATTAAAATTAAAAAATCCTACTTATTATAAAAAGATTCGTAACTCTTTAAAAGAAAAAGTAAGTGTTTTTGTCAAAGAAGCTCAAACTTTGAAGTTAGATGTTAAAAAATTACCGGATGTAAAAACATATCGTGACTTTGTAAAAAGAGAGCAACACACAACAAAATTATTTACAGATCAAATCAAAATATTACAAGATGAGTTAGAACAAACGAAAAAACAAGCCCAAGAAAGAGAAAAAGAATTATACGATACAATTGTTTCAATGGATAAAGAAATCGCTCGTCTATATCCATTTGAACAAGAAGTGAAAGAGTTGAATTACCAAAGAACTTTCCGTATGTATAAAAAATATTATAATTATAGAAAGAAAAAGGTTAGCAAAAAGTTACCTCGGGGGGGGGTTAATTAGATACTCTTTCTATCTAACATGGCCTAAAGAAGAGAAACATCTCTTCTTTTTTTCGACGGTTATTTTTCATATCTTCTGTTATGATTCCTAAGAGGTGAAGAAAATGAAGAAGAGTGTTCTATTATCAATGGTCGCAATCCTACTTGTGATCCTAGGTGCTTTTTATTTTATACAGTGGTTATATCATGAAACAAATCTTCTCTTTGTCATAGGAACGATTTTATTTGTTGGATTGGCTTGCTTATTTCAGTTAAAATTATTGTATATTTTAGAACAAGACCATCGTCAAGAAAAACGAGACAGTCGTTTAGGAAAAGATTTAAAATATAATCGAGAAAAATTATTTTCACAAATTCAGAAGTTAGTAAAGTGGCATGAAATGTCTAGACAAGATTTTGAGGATACGTTAGATTTAATTAATGGATATTCGGAAGAAGAGATTCAAAAGAAATATCAGGAAAAGTATTAAATACTTGTTCTAGACTTATCAAATGAAGAAAAATATGGTATGATGATTTTAGTGATAGTAGAGGTGGTATATGAATTTAGATGCATTAAATAAAGAACAACGAGAAGCTGTTACAACTGTCGAAGGACCACTTCTCGTATTAGCTGGAGCAGGTAGTGGTAAAACAAGGGTATTAACAACGAGAGTTGCTTATTTATTAGAAGAAGTAGGAATTGCTCCGGAACATATTTTAGCCATTACATTTACTAATAAAGCTGCTAAAGAGATGAAAGAACGTATTATTACGATGTTAGGACCAATCGGTTATCAGATTCAAATATCGACATTTCACTCATTTGGGTTATTAATATTAAGAGAAAATTATGAGAAATTAGGTCTAGCGAAAAACTTTACGATATTAGATAGTGATGATACGTTAACCGTCATTAAAAAAATTATGAAAGATATGGGATTAGATCCTAAAGAATATAATCCTAGAGCGATTCGTAATCGTATGAGTGGTGCCAAAAATGAATTATTAACACCTGTTGAGTATGAACGATTTGCTCAGACTGATTTTGAAGAAAAAGTAGTCAAAGTATATGAGAAATACGAACAGAAATTAAAACAAAATGATTCTGTTGATTTTGATGATTTATTGATGATGCCAATTCAATTATTCCGTAAATATCCTGAAATATTAAAAGAATATCAAGAGCGTTTTCAATATATTTTAGTTGATGAGTACCAAGATACCAACGAAGCGCAATATATTTTAGTTAAAATGATTAGTGCGAAATACCGCAATATTTGTGTTGTTGGTGATAATGATCAAAGTATTTATTCGTTCCGTGGAGCAAATTATCGTAATATTTTAAACTTTGAGAAAGATTATAAAAATCCAAAAGTAATTATGTTAGAAGAAAATTATCGTTCTACTAAGACAATATTAAATGCAGCCAATGATGTCATTCAAAATAATAAACAGAGAAAAGATAAAAATCTATGGACGAATAATGAAGAAGGCGTAAAAATTCGCTATCATCGTGCATTAGATGAAAAAGATGAAGCTAATTATGTTATGAAGGAGATTTTAAAATTAATCGATCAACATGTTAGTCCAGAAAATATTGCTGTATTATATCGAACGAATGCGCAATCACGAAATATGGAAGAAGTTCTGTTAAGAGAAAATATTCCATATAAAGTAGTTGGTAGTTTTTACTTCTATAATCGTAAAGAAATTAAAGATTTAATCGCATATATGAGGTTAATTTATAATCAACATGATGACGTCAGTTTACTTCGTATTATCAATTCTCCGAAACGTGGTATTGGTACGAAAACAATCGAAAATTTAACGAGAAAAGCCAATGAAGAAGAAAAATCTATTTTTGAAGTGATAGACTCCGGAAAAGAATTATCTTTTAAACATATGATACAAGATTTAATTCTTGCTGAACAAAATTTATCTCTAACAGAATTAGTAGAAGAGATATTAGTAAAATCAGGTATGAAACAAGAACTTGTCAGTGAGAAATCGATGGAAGCTGACATTCGTTTAGAAAACTTAGAGGAATTTAAAACCATTACTAAAAGTTTTGAAGAGAATAATGGCATTGTTTCACTAGAAGAGTTCTTAATGGAGATTAGTTTAGTAGCTGATGTGGAAGAACATAAAAATAATAATCAAGTTGTGACATTGATGACTGTTCATTCAGCCAAGGGGTTAGAATTTGATTATGTCTTCTTAATTGGTATGGAAGAAGGAATTTTTCCACATAATAATTCTTTTATGAATCCAGAAGATTTAGAAGAAGAGAGAAGACTTTGTTATGTAGCGATTACTCGTGCAAAGAAAAGTTTATGGCTCGTGAATGCTAGAAGAAGAACGATTTATGGAATGGATAATCAAAATCCACCAAGTCGCTTTATTGACGAAATTGATTCAAAATATGTAGAACAAGACCAAGAAGAGAAACAAGCTGCATTCCGTTTCTTTCAAAAGAAGACTAATGTCATTGATAAAAATGCTGAATATCAAATTGGCGATCATATTATTCATGATCAATTTGGAGAAGGTGTCGTTGTAGGAATTGATAAATCCATTTTAACAATTGCTTTTGCCCATCCACATGGAATTAAGAAATTATTAAAAGGACATAAAAGTATTAAGAAGAAAGGAGTTTAAATATGTATACATTATTTAATATTGAAGAGGGGTTAAACAATTTAATGAAACCAGTCAAAGATTTTATGGCTGAACATGGTGATAATCCCCTTGTTTGGTTTGCAATTATTGGAATAGGTGCACTTGTCTTTTTCTGGACTTATTCCTCATTACAGAAGGAGAAATAATATGAAAAATAAAACATTACTTATTTTAGCAGCTGGAATGGGAAGCCGTTTTGGTGGATTAAAACAAATTGAACCAATGGGACCAAATGGAGAATTTCTAATTGATTATTCCATTTATGATGCCCTAAAAGCTGGTTTTACAAAGGTTGTTTTTGTTATTAAAAAAGAAAATTATGAAGTATTTAAAAATACGATTGGAAAAAGAGTCGAGGATAAAATTCCAGTAGAATATGCATTTCAAGAATTAAGTGACATTCCTAGTCATTTAAAATTTCCTGAAGATAGAACAAAACCATTAGGAACATCCCATGCGATTTTAGCAGCTAGACATGTTATCCATGAACCATTTGTTACGATTAATGCAGATGATTTCTATGGGCGAGATGCTTATTTGCAAGCAGCTAATTTTATAGATCAAATGGCAGATGAACATCAATATGCTGTAATTACATATCATACAGTCAATACTTTAACTGAGAATGGTTCTGTAAAAAGAGGCGTTTGCAAAGTTGAAAATCAGTATTTGACACAGATTATAGAGAGTTCTATTGAAAGAAAAAATAACGAGATTATTGCTTCTCCATTAGATGGGTCAACCCCTTTCTCAGTTACAGAAGATACACCAGTATCTATGAATATGTTTGCTTTAACACCAGATGTATTCTCTTATTTAGAAAAACATTTTGATGATTTTGTAAATAAAAATCAAGAAAAACTTTTAACTTGTGAATATTTATTACCTGATTCAATTATGGATATGATTCATGAGAATTATGTAAAAGTAAAAGCAATTCCAACGAGTGCGAGATGGTACGGTGTTACTTATAAAGAAGATACTAATAGTGTAAAACAATCAATTCAAAAATTAATTGACGATACAATCTATCCATGTCACTTATGGGAAAAAGAAGAACACTAATCGATAAATTAGTGTTTTTTTATAAGCGATACATGATATAATAAAAAAGGTGATAAAGATGAATCAAGATATCAAAAAACACATCGATGAATTAGTTGAATTATTAAATAAAGCAAGTTATGAATACCATACTTTAGATAAACCAACCATAACCGATCAAGAGTATGATAGTTATCTTCATGAATTAGTTGGACTAGAAGAAAAATATCCAGAATTTGTTCGTAGTGATTCACCTACTGTTCGTGTTGGTGGAGAAGTGATTGATGATTTTCAAAAAGTAAGACATGAAATTCCAATGTTATCATTGAGTAACGTATTTAATGAGAGTGAAATTGTACACTTTGATGAAAGAGTTAAAAAATACGTTTCTCATCCAAGTTATGTTTGTGAATTGAAAATCGATGGTCTTTCTGTTTCACTACTTTATAAAGACGGGGAACTTGTCCGTGGAGCGACGAGAGGAGATGGAGTTACTGGGGAGGACATTACTCATAATGTGAAAACTATCCGTAATATTCCTCTTCGTCTCAAAGAAAAAATAGATATTGAAGTACGTGGCGAAATCTATATGCCCAAAAAATCATTTGAGGACTTAAATGAAACGAGAAAGAAAAATCATCAGGAACCATTCGCCAATCCCCGTAATGCTGCGGCAGGAAGTGTTAGACAATTAGATAGTAGTATTGCTGCTAGTAGAAATTTATCTAGTTTTATGTATCACATACCAAATGCCAAAGATTATGGATTAAATACCCATTATGAAGCATTAGAGTTTTTAAAAAAACTAGGTTTTACAGTCAACCCAAATATCAAGTTAGTGTCTAATTTAAATGAGCTATTAGACTACATTCGTGAATGGACTGATAAAAGAGAAACACTGTCCTATGAGATAGATGGTATTGTTATTAAAGTAAATGGATTAGATGATCAAGAAAAATGCGGATATACTGTGAAATATCCAAGATGGGCAACTGCTTATAAATTTCCTGCTATGGTTGTTTTAACAAAATTAAAAGATATTAAATTTACAGTAGGTAGAACTGGACAAGTTGTTCCAAATGCTATCTTAGAACCAGTATTATTAATGGGATCTGTTATTTCTAAGACAACTTTACATAATGAGGATTATGTTGTTAGTAAAGACATACGTATTGGTGATACTGTAAAGATAAAAAAAGCGGGAGATGTGATTCCAGAAGTCATTGGTCCAGAAGTATCACGCAGAGACGGAAGTGAAATTCCATTTCAAATGGCAACCCATTGTCCAATCTGTCATGAACCACTTGTTAGAAAAGAAGAAGAATCTGCTTACTATTGTGTGAATCCACATTGTGATGCGAAAAGAATTGAAGGATTGATTCATTTTGTTTCTAGAAATGCGATGAATGTCGAAGGATTTGGAGATAATATTGTCGAAGATTTTTATAATATGGGGTATCTGAAAACTTTTGATGACTTTTATCACTTATATGAAAAGAAACAAGAGTTAATGGAATTAGAAGGATTTGGAGAAAAAAGTATTAATAATTTATTAGAGAGTATTGAAAATAGTAAAAAGAATTCTTTAGAACGTCTACTTTTTGCTTTAGGAATTCGCCATGTAGGTGCTAAAACAGCTAAAATACTAGCAGCTCATTATCACACCATGGAAGCTTTACAACAGGCTAAATTAGAAGAATTAGTAGATATTAGAGACATTGGAAGTATTATTGCGAAAAGTGTTGTAAAATACTTTCAAAATCCAACCAATATCGATTTAATTAATCGATTAAAAGAAAATGGAGTAAATATGAAATATTTAGGTGCTACTTCTTCTGACTTACCACTATCTGGTAAAAGTTTTGTTTTAACAGGTAGTTTAGAACGTATGACAAGAGATGAAGCTCAAGCAAAAATAGAAAGTCTTGGTGGGACTTGGTCTAGTAGTGTTAGTAAAAAAACGGGAGCTGTGATTGTTGGAGCAAATCCTGGTAGTAAATATCAAAAAGCACTAGAATTAAATGTTCCAATTCTATCAGAAGATGACTTTATGAAAATGATTGACAGTAAATAAACTCTATACTGTCAATTTTTTTATAAATTGGTGTACTTTGATACATGTTTTTCTAAAATGTGTTATACTATAAAGGGATACTAGAAGGAGGTAATATATGGACGCTTGGAGAAGTTTTAAAGGAGAAACTTGGAAAAATACAATTGATGTACGTGACTTTATTATGAGTAACGTAACACCATATACAGGTGATGAATCATTTTTAACTGAGAGTACTGAAAAAACAAAAAAAGTTTGGAGTATTCTAGAAGAAAAAATGAAAGTCGAATTAGACAAAGGAATTTATGATGTAGATACCAAAACTATTTCAGGAATTGATGCTTATGAACCTGGTTATATTTCAAAAGATGATGAAGTAATTGTTGGACTACAAACAGATGAGCCACTAAAAAGAATTTGTAACCCATGGGGTGGAATTCGTATGGTGGAAAGTGCTTTACAAGCTTATGGATACGAAATTGATCCTGAGATGAAGAAGATATTTACAAAATATCGTAAAACTCATAATCAAGGTGTATTTGATGCTTATACACCAGATATTCGTGCTGCTCGTCATGCCGGATTATTAACAGGACTTCCTGATGCATATGGAAGAGGAAGAATTATTGGAGATTATCGTCGCGTTGCTCTTTATGGAATTGATCGTTTAATTGAAGGTAAAAAATATGATCAAAGTCAATTAGATGACGTTGAAAAAACATCTTCTGTGATTCGTATGAGAGAAGAATTAACAGAACAAATTTCAGCACTAGAAGAAATCAAATCTATGGCTAGTAAATATGGATATGATATTTCAAAACCAGCTACGAATGCTTTAGAAGCAGCTCAATGGTTATATTTTGGATATCTAGCAGCTATTAAAGAAAATAACGGTGCTGCTATGAGTTTAGGACGTACTTCTACATTCTTAGATATTTATATCGAGAGAGATTTTAATGAAGGTACACTAGATGAAAAAGGGGCTCAAGAAATTATCGATCAATTCATCATTAAATTACGTATTGCTCGTCATTTAAGAACACCAGAATACAATGATTTATTTGCAGGAGATCCTACTTGGGTTACTGAATCACTTGGTGGTATGGCTTTAGATGGACGTACACTTGTAACGAAAAACTCATTTAGATATTTACATACACTTACTAACTTAGGACCTGCTCCAGAACCAAATATGACAGTATTATGGAGTAAGGAATTACCAGAAGCATGGAAAGATTACTGCGCTAAAATGTCTATTGAAACAGATGCTTTACAATATGAAAGTGATGACTTAATGAGACCAATTTACGGAGATGATTATGCCATCGCATGTTGTGTATCTGCTATGAAGATTGGAAAGCAAATGCAGTTCTTTGGAGCTCGTTGTAATTTAGCCAAAGCTTTACTATATGCGATTAATGGTGGTGTCGATGAAATGAAAAAGACACAAGTATTAAAAGATGTACCAAAAATCACAAGTGAAGTATTAGACTATGATGAAGTAAAAACTGCTTATGATAAAGTGTTAGAAAAAGTTGCGAAAATCTATGTAGATGCAATGAATATCATTCATTATATGCACGATAAATACGCATATGAGAAATCACAAATGGCATTACATGATACCAATGTAGAACGTTTAATGGCATTTGGTATAGCAGGACTTAGTGTCGCAGTAGATAGTTTATCTGCTATTAAATATGCCAAAGTAAAACCAATTCGTGATGAAGATGGAATTACAACTGATTTTGAAATCGAGGGAGATTATCCAAAATATGGAAATGATGATGATCGTGTAGACTCTATCGCTGTAGAACTTACAGAAAGATTTATTCGTGAATTAAAGAAACATGAATTATATCGTAATGCACATCATACATTATCTGTGCTTACAATTACTTCAAATGTTGTTTATGGAAAGAAAACAGGAGCAACTCCAGATGGAAGAAAAGCTGGTGTCGCATTTGCTCCAGGAGCTAACCCAATGCATGGAAGAGACTCTAGTGGTGCCCTTGCATCATTAAACTCTGTTGCTAAAATAGAATATAAAGATGTATGTCAAGATGGTATTTCAAATACATTCTCAATTGTTCCAAATGCCCTTGGAAAAGATGAGAAAGAACGTATTAAGAAATTAGTGGCACTTTTAGATGGATACTTTAAACAAGGAGCACATCATTTAAATGTTAACGTATTTAACCGTGAAACATTAATTGATGCAATGGATCATCCAGATAAATATCCAACACTAACGATTCGTGTAAGTGGATATGCAGTTCACTTTAACCGTTTAAGTCGTGAACAACAATTAGAAGTAATTAACCGTACATTCCACGAGACAATCTAATGGTAAAAGGCAGTATTCAGTCTGTTGAAACAATGGGCCTTGTAGATGGTCCAGGAATACGTTATGTTGTATTCTTACAGGGATGTAAATTACGATGCTTATTCTGTCATAATCCAGAAACTTGGAAAATGGAAGACAGAAATATGACTACTCCAGAAGAATTACTTGCCAAAGTAAAACGTTATAAAAACTATTTTGGAGATGATGGAGGAATTACCTTTTCTGGAGGTGATCCTCTCTGTCAACCAGAATTTGTATTAGAATGTTTAAAACTATGTCAAAAAGAAAAGATTCATACATGTTTAGATACATCAGGTGTAGGTACAAAACCAGAGTTACATGAAGAAATATTAAAATATACTGACTTAGTTATTTTAGATATTAAAGCATTAGATTCTGAAGGATATAAAAAAATGACAGGTTATCGTATCCAAGAATATAATGATTTTTTAGAACTCTGTCAAAAAATGAATAAAAAACTTTGGTTAAGACAAGTAATTGTACCAGGTATCAATGATACAGAAGAATACGTATTAAAATTAAAAGAATATGTAAAAACAATTAAAAATGTAGAGAGAGTAGAATTACTTCCTTATCATTTATATGGAGTAGAAAAATATAAGAAGTTAGGAATTCCTTATCGCTTAGATGGAGTTCCAGCAATGAAGAAAGATGATTTAGAAAAGTTGAATCAGATTTTACAAGAGAACTAGGTATCTAGTTCTCTTTTGTGATATACTTAACATGAGGAGTGAATAGATATGAAAGAAGAAAAGATTTGGAATAGTCAAGAAGAAAAAGACGCATACTTTTTAAAAAGAAAGAAACGTACAAAATGGTTCGTTATCGCATTTATTATAATTATGATTGTTATCGTTGCATTATTTATTTGGTTACTGATTACACTTTTAAACAATTCTAAAAAAGATATTCAAGGCATATGGGATTGTGAAAATGGACAAGTTGTTTTAGAGATTGATGAAGAAGAATTGTCTTTATATGGGACATCAAAAGAAAATGGCATGAGAGGGAATTATTCAGTGATTCACTATGGCTCATCCGCTACTAAATTTAGAAGAACAGACTGGACTTTATTTTTAAGAAACAAAGAAGAAATCAAGAATGGAGCTCGACGCAATACTTCTAATGATACAATTTATCTTTCAACTGATAGTAGATATCAAGATCAATTATTTGTTGAAATAGATTCTACAAAAGAACAATATACATGTGAAAGAAGGTAATCTATGAAAGATATTATCGAAATATTAACGAATAGAAAAGAAACCATTTCTACGATGGAATCTTGTACAGGAGGAATGGTTGCTAATGAGATAACCAATATTCCTGGTGCTAGTGAAGTATTTCAATTAGGGATTGTTAGTTACTCTAATCACATGAAAGAAAAATATGGGATGGATTCTAAAATTATCGATCAGTATACGGTTTATAGTATGGAAGTAGCAAAAGAAATGGCTAGACTTGCAACCGTCAATGGAGAAAGCGATTATGGAGTAGGGATCACCGGTACATTGAATAGACAAGATCCGAATAATCCAACCGATAAGATGAATATGGTTTATTTCGCCATATATGACCAAAAAGAAGATAAATATATCGAACAGACAATGAGTGTATCATCGTTCGATAGAGTAGAAAATAAAAAGATGATTATGAGATTATTAGTGATGAGATTAAAAGATTATTTAAAACAAAAGTAGGGTGATTGTGTGAAAAAGAATATCAAAAGAGTAAATATTTATTCTAATTATAAAGGAGAAAGCCAGAAAGTAGTTGCAACATTAAAAAAGAAATTACAAGAGAGAGGCTATCGAATCGATAAAAAGCATTTTGATTTAGGAATTGCTGTTGGTGGAGATGGTACTTTCTTAAAAATGATCCATGCAACGAAGTTTGATTCTAATATTTACTATGCTGGAATTCATACTGGTACCCTTGGCTTTTTACAAGAAATAGACCCTAAAGAAATCGACTTATTTTTAGATAAGTTACAAAAGAATGAATTATTAGAAGAAAAAATTAGTATTCAGAAAACAGAGATAGAAGGAATTCGTCCTGTTACACTACATTCTTTAAATGAAATTGTTATCCGTCAAATGGATTTAAAAACAGTATCTTTGAAAGTAGCAATCAATCGTCAATTTTTAGAAGAATTTGTCGGTGATGGTTTGTTAGTCGCCACAACTATTGGTTCTACAGCGTATAATTTAAGTGTGAATGGGGCAATTGTTGATTCTACTATTCATACGCTACAATTAACGCCACTTTCTCCACTGAATAATAAAGCATATCGTAATTTATTAAATTCTGTTGTGATTCCAGAACATAAAACAATTACCATTACTCCAAGTGGAGATAGCCAAGATAAAAATACGAACTTGATGATTGTCGTCGATGGTACAGTTAAGAAATACCACCATGTTCATAAAATCAAAACAACCGTAGATAGTAGAAGAATTACTTACTTAAAATTGCCTAATCATCATTTTTATCAAAAAGTACGCAATAAATTTATAGAAAAAAATAGTTAGATTTTTTATCTAACTATTTTATTTTGTCAAACGATATAAATTAACAGATGGATGATTGAAAAGACGGTAAGGAATATTGTTGGATGTTCCAATTCCTCCCGATACATATAACTTTGTTTCTTCTAATTCATAATATGAATCCTGATAGTTCATGGCGCCTTTTTTTCTTAAGATACCACCAATCCATGGAAGACGAATTTGCCCGTTTAACGAGTGCCCTGCTAAGATTAATTGAAATTTGTGATAATTAAATTCATCGATATAATCTGGTTCGTGTAATAATAAAATCTGATAGATTGGATTATTAATACCGTATAATTTATTACCATTTTGATCGACTGTAGGTAGGGTGTTATCGATTTGTTCTTCAATGGCTTTAATTTTGGTTGTAATCATATCTTTTTCTTTTAAATTACTACTGAGTCCACTTAACATAATAGGACTACCAACTCCATTGTAAATTAAATCATATGTA
>CAJKWD010000014.1 GCA_905203475.1 uncultured Acholeplasmataceae bacterium | reverse complement strand
GAGAATATGGATGAAGTTGTTATGTTACAAGATCAATACAACAAATTAAGAGAACATATTTTAACAACTGCAATCGGGTTATTAAAGTCATTCTCTACATTGGAGTTAGAAGAAATCACAAAAAAAATTGAAGCAAGTTCTCCTGTACCTTTAAAAGAAGAAGAAAGAAAATTTATTTCTCATACTTTAATTACGCATTTTAATGATTGGTGTGTTGCTCGTAAAGAAGCAGAAGCAGAAAATGAGATAGAAAAGCTAGATCGTGATAAAAAAGTACCTAAGGGTTTAACTGAGATCGGAAAACAAAAAGTAGTATTAAATATTCAAAAGAATTTAAATCAGTTACAGGCATGTATTTATGAATTTTATGTGCCATCTAATACTTCGGCATATAATGATTTTACTTCTCGTAGTACGGAAGATATCGTTAATTACTTTATAGAACATGATCGTATGGATTTCTTTCAAGTGAATCAATTAAAAAAAGATATTTCAACTTTGTTAGATCAATATTTAAATAACTTTGATGATTCTTATCACCAAATTTATAGCCAATATTTTTTTAAATTAGATATGGGGATTCAAAAATATTTAAATCCTGAAAAGAAAAGTCAGAAAGCAGAAAAAAAGAAAGTGAAAGTCAGTCGATAAAATACTGGCTTTTTGTTTGCAAACAAAAATATTTATGATATGATTATAATGGTGATAGTAGATGAAAATCTTGAAGTATATTTTTCTTATTTGTTATATGTTGTTGGTATTCACCACTACTTTTTTCTTGTTTACTTTTAGTCAATTTTCTAGTAGTCAAATTGGTAATGTAACCATTATGGGATTAAAAAAAGATGTAGGTTCTTTTGATAAAGGAGATTTATTAATTGCGGTAAAAAAGAAAGAGCAAGTAAAAAAGAATGATCAAATTATGTATTATGATACAAAACAAGGAAAACATGAAGTAGCTTTGGACCATGTTGAAGATGTTATGAAAACAAATAAGAATGAATATACTTATGTCATTCAAGATGGTCTTTTCCTATCAAGTGAATATTTAATTGGAGAGGTAAATCATATTACAACAATTCCTTTTTTGGGATATTGTTATCTATTATTTACAAGTAAAATTGGATATCCTGTGTTAATTATACTTCCTATTACCATCGCATTTATCTTTTTTATAAGAAAATATAAAGGAACATTCAAACATGAGAAAAATAAGAATTAAGAAATTAACCCGATTTCAACGTCGTGTTTTTCTTATTGTTGGGGTTTGTGTTTTCTTAACAATTGGTTTTACTTTAGGAAGATATGTTTATCACAAAGTATTGGATTTTTATTTTAGAACACAAAACTTTTATTTTGAAAGTGATAAATTAACGGCTGATGGTGCTTATTATTCTTTGGATTATTGGAATGGTGTTGATCCATATCAAATTGTAATCAATGTAAATAGTTTTAAAAATAGTGCATTAAAAAGTAATAGTGATATTGAGTATGAAGTGAGTTTGAATTGTTCAGATACAATTATTTGCAGTAGCACCAAGGAAAAAGGAACAATTTATCACGATTCTAATACGGATTATTTTATTGTCACATTGACACCAAATCAAACATTTAAGGATGGGGATAGTGTCGTTGCGGAAATTGTCGCCAAATCTACAAGTCCTTATCAGAAACAATTATTGGCACAATTTAAATTAGTAGTAGGTACTTATGGATTAAGCCATGAGATTACTGATAAAGCAAACGATGTTTATTTAGAAGTAAAGATTACTAATACATTGCTATCTTATAAAGTAAAGGAAGCATTTGGTAGTTATCAAGTAGGAGATCAATTATCTATATCAGAATACAATGCTTTAAGTGATACTGATAAAAAGAAATGTGTTTCAGCAAGTATTACATTAGAATTTGATCCCAATGTTGTCTATGTAAATAATAACAGTACTACTTTTTTACAGGCATATCAAATTAAAACAGAAAAAATAAATGGTTATGATTATGTTAATCAATTTACATTTGATATGGAAGCCTCTAGTAGTAGTGTTGTAAAATTTTATAAAAAAGATGCATCAAAAGATTATTCTAGTAATGGAAATTCTAATGGTGTTGTAAAAGTACATTATGATTATTAGGAGTTGGTTAGATGAGTTGCAATATTGTACAAGAATATGTCTCATTTTCACAAAAAGCAATTAAAAAATATTTACAATCTATTTTAGGTCATTATTTTGATCAAGATATTTACGATGATTTAATTAATGCTTACGTAAATACGCGTTATTATAATTTATATCCTGAAGTACATACACGATTTGAGGCCAATATTGTCTATTATTTGAAAAAGGCTTTAGAGGGTGTCAAAGATGATAAAAGATATCAAAAAAAAGCAAAATACATGTTCTCAATGTTTAAATATATTTTGTATTTTGATCATGTATGCGAGTGTGATTCAGTTCGTGTTTTGATTTCAGAGATTGCAAAATATCGAACAGAAGAATTAGGACTTGCTGATGATCAATTTGAAGTGAATTTTTATCACCAATTGAAAGATGATTTAACTGCAAAACAAGAATTTATTGATAAATTTCAAGATAAAAATTTTAGTGTGAATTATGTAAAAGTAAATCAAAATCAAATTTTTGATTGTCAGTTAGAACATCATTTAAAGTTTTCTAAATTATATAGTGAATATGCAATTACAAAAGTATTTAATAATAAAGATATGCAAGAACAAAAATTATTTGTGACGTATTCACTTGTCGGTGTCAAAATATTACAAGATATTATAAAAGGTATTTTCCACAAGTGTTATTTAGTAGATTATAAATTAGAATTAAAAGAAAAACAAAAGAAGAGAAAAAGATTGTTAACGATGATTGATAATGATATTACAAAAGAAAAGTTAGCACTTAAGATATTGTGGAAAGATTATATGACATATAAAGAAGAAGTGTACGAGTTAACGAGAAATGGATTTCATGTTGCTATTGTCTTAGATGATTCTTTTCTATTAAATGATGAGACAATTGTATTATTAAAAATATTTACATATGTGATTACTAGTCATAATGAAATGTTTGAAAAGTTAAAAGGACAATTTGATGTGTTATATATACCAAGTTAGAAGGTGGATGAATGGATACAGTATTTCGATTTTTATATGAGTTTTTAAGTCAGTTTTTTGGTAGTATTTTAACTGTTTTAATTGCCTGTGTACAAGGCTTAAAACAGATGTTTGATTGGAAAGCCTACCTTAGAATTTTAGACTTTTATAAAGATGATTTTAAAGGCCCTGAGTGGTTATTTGTAGCTTTAGTGATTATCTTTTTACTATTGATTGTTGCTGGTTTTGTTTTTTTAATTGTTTTCTTGATTCGTAAGTATATTCGTTTTCGTAAAACATTAGTAGAACAAGAAGAGTTATTAAATGAAGTAGCTAAATTAAATGATGAAGTATCTAGTTTGGTAAAAGAGAAAGAAGATATTTTAGCAATGAAGGTATCTCATTTAGGATTAAAACCAAATGAAGCAGATACAGAAAAAGTAGAAGAAAAACAAGATGATAATGTCAATGCGGATGGGATTCGTTTTGCAAAATTAAACGAAGTAGATTTAATGTATGCTAATTACACAATTAAAAACTATAATGATAGCTTTACATTACCTGAATTAGTAGAATTATTTCGTAATTTTGCTGCTAGTCAATTAAAATTATATTATAAATCAGAAATGATTCGTATTTTTATATCAGCACTTGCTTCTACAAAATTAATTATTTTACAAGGTATTTCTGGTACAGGTAAAACATCTTTAGCTTATGCTTGGGGAAAATTCTTAAAGCATGATTCCTGTATTGCTTCTGTACAACCATCATGGCGTGATCGTACAGAGTTATTTGGCTATTTTAACGAATTTACCAAAAAGTTTAATGAAACTGAAGTATTAAAAGCAATATATGAAGCAGGATATACAGATGATGTTTATACAGTCATTCTCGATGAAATGAACATTGCCAGAGTAGAGTATTATTTTGCTGAAATGTTATCTATTTTGGAAATGCCAAATAAAGATGAATGGGTTGTTGAGCTCGTATCAAGTAGTTGGCCAAATGACCCGAAAAAATTAATCGATGGAAAATTGAAAATTAGTCCTAATACATGGTATATTGGTACAATCAATAACGACGATTCTACATTCATGGTAACTGATAAAGTATATGACCGTGCTATGCCAATTGATATCAACGATAAAGGAGAAGCTTTTGAACCAATTGATACTCCTGCCCAAGATGTCAATTATTCTTATTTAGATCGTTTATTTCAAGATGCGATGGAGCAAAATCCAATGAGTGAAGATGTATTAAAGAAAATTGAAGAAATGGATAATTACGTTATTAAACATTTCCGTATTGCTTTTGGTAACCGTATTGTTGCTCATATGAAAAAGTTTGTTCCTGTGTATGTCGCATGTGGTGGAGATGAAGTGAGTGGAGTAGATTATTTCATCGCTAAAAAAATTCTACGTAAATTTGAACAGTTAAACGTTTCCTATATTCGCGATGAAATAGATGGCTTCGTAGAATTTTTGGATAATACATTTGGTAAAGGAAAAATGAAAGAGTGTGAAGAATACGTTCTGAGATTGAAAAAATTAACATAGTAGGTGAGAAAAATGGAAGACATTGTAAAATTATATAATCGTACTTCGCCAAGTCAAAAAGAACAATTTCAAAAAAGTTTAGTTTCTAATTTGCACGTCAAAGAAAAATCAAATTCTTCTACTTATGATGATACGTGGTTAGTGAAAATGGAAGAGACAATTCGCTATTTAGATAATATATTAAGAAATCCCAATCGTTTTATCGTTAATGAAGAAGAAATTGTAAAAATTGAATTAGCGCGTCGTATCACAGTAGATAGTATTAAACATTTATCTAGAAATACAAATTTAATTCAAGATTACAATAAAAAAACAGGAGAAGTACGTCCTTCTAAAATTTTAAATATTAACAAAGAAGAAACATTTAATACTTATGAAAACCGTTTCATTTATACGTTGATTAATAATATGAAATTATATATTGAACGTAAGAAAAAAGAAGATATTGCTGATAATCAGTTAAACGAATATAAAAATTTTACTTACCAAGGAAAAGGAAAGATGAATGAAGAAACGGTAGAGTTATCGTTACAATTAACTGGGAAGAAAGAAAAAGGAAAAGAGAAAAATCAAGAAGATTCTATTCCGAATCGTATTGCTAGAGTTGAGGAAAGAATCCGTGATTTATGTTCTTCTGATGTTTATAAAAGTATTGCAAAACTACATGTCGCACCAGTTACATCACCGATTAAGAAAACAAATTTAATTTTAAAAAATGTTAATTTTCAATATGCATTAGATTTATGGAATTTTATGCAGGCGAATATGGAACCAAGTGCTAAGAGTAGTCATACCAATAAAGATTATCAAGATCAAGGAAAATTGAAAGATATGATGGACCAATCATTTTTATTGAATTGTCTTATCATGAATACCTTAAATCAACCGGAAGTAACAAAAGAAGAACAGGAGAGCTTACAAGAGGAAGTAGTAAATCAATCTGTAAACCAATTGATGAATATCAGTGATCAATTATCATTAGAAGAGTTAATGAAATTAGTTGGTGACCAATATGTCAAAGTAAAATATAAGAAAGTATTAGATACAAGTGAAATTGAACGAATTTATAAAAAAGCAATTCGTGATTATATGGATAAAATAGAACATTTGAAGGTGAGAAAAAATGAAAATGATCAAGAAGATATTAGATAATCCAGTTGTCCGCTTTTTAGTAGGATTGGTAAAGGTAGTTGTATGGGTTTGTGTTATTTTAATTGTTCTATTAATCGCACTACAACGACTTTTCAATAATCAAGTAAGTTTAGGTAGTTATCGTATGTTTACAGTTGTAACAGGAAGTATGTTACCTGAATATAAAATATATGATGTGATTATTGTAAAAGAAGAAGATCCAAAAGATATTGAAGTAGGGGATGATGTTGCCTATTTAGGTGAAAAGGATGATTATAAGGATAAAATTATTACCCATAGAGTTATAAAAAAACGTGAAGACAATGGGGCTTATTATTTTACAACACAAGGAATTGCCAACCAAGTAGCAGATCCAGAAATTCGTGCTGATCAATTGTATGGGACTGTGTCTTATCGTCCTAAAATATTAAGTTGGTTTAGTCATATTTTAAATAATTCTTATGGTTTATATTTCTTAATTATTGTACCGATTGCATTTTTAATATTATTAGAAATTTTAGATTATATCAATCGTAAAGAAAGTGAACTAGAAGAAGATGGAAAAGAAGAGTAATATCAAAAAAATAAAGCGTAAAGTTCGTCGTAGTACACTCTTTTTCTTAATTTTCGCCTTTATGGCAAATGCTTTTGCTTGGTTTATATATAGTAATAAAGTTTCTAATCAACTTACAACAGGGGTAAAATCGTGGAAAGTAACATTTGAACAAGATGGAAATGACCTAACTGATAATGTATTTTTTGAAATAGATTCTATTTATCCAGGGATGGAACCATTTAAAGATTCTATTGAAATAAATAACTCAGGAGAACTACCAGCTTATATTACATATCAAGTAAAATCAGTGAAAATATTTGATGAAACGTATACCGATCAAGATTATAGCAGTGAGGAATTAGAGGAAATTTTAAGTACACATTATCCATTTAAAGTTACATTTACAATTGATCAATCAGAAATTCCAGTAGGAACTATTGGTACTTTTTCTGTACATCTCGATTGGCCATATGAATCAGGAAATGATGAATTAGATACTTTCTGGGGAAAGAAATCTTATCAATATCAACAGGATTATCCTGACGAAACGCAAATTGAAATCAATGTTAAATTAACTGCAAGTCAAAAAAAGCCACAAAATTAATTGTGGTTTTATTGTGCAACTTGTGTAAATGATAAATTGACTTTTAATTTCGCATTTTGTCCTTTTATAGAAGCATCGGTATCACTGGCATTATCCATTGTTTCTCCATTACCATCAATCCATTCAAAATAAACACGAATTTTATTTACTTTGGTTGGATTATTATAATAGATTGTATCATGAATATTATTTAAAGCATCTTGTACAGGAATCAAAGTGCTATCATTGATTTGATAGCCAGTAATTTTTAAATCTTTCACTGAACTATTTTCTGAATTCATAATAGAGATATTATATTGAAAAGATACTTCTGTACTACTAGAATCAATCGTCAAATCAAAATATCCTTTTCTTCCAGGTGCAATCACACCATCTTTTATATGTTCATTTTTAATATAAACAGGGTTAATTAAAGATGACATGGTAGCGGCTTCAGTAATATCTTGATTATTGACTAAAATTTTCCACTGTGCAACTTTAAAGTCTGTATCTCCTTCTTTGCTGTCTAAGTATTTTGCGTATGTCTGTTGGATTTGCGTGATACAAATGACCAAAGCACAAATCGCAATTACTAATTTCCATTTTTTTACTCGAATCAGATGTATCACCCCTTTTTCTCTAATTTCATTATATCATTTGCTATGTCAAACCAGTGTAGAATATGTCAAAAAAAAGAATAGGTAGTGTCAACAGTTGTAAAGTTTGGATTTCTTTAATGAATTGATTGCGATAAAAAAACAGTTATGATAAAATTGTTATAGTTTAGAATAGAGGGGTGAAGCAAGATGAACATAGTATTAGTGATTTCTTTTATTCTGATTATTACTATTTTTGTAATCGCACTTGTTTGTCTGTTTTACTTTGCTAAAAAGCATCAGAAAAAACCAGCAAAAGTTTCTAAAGAAGATATTGAAATATTAATATATCAAGATGAAACCCCAACGAAAGAAGAAGCGAAAAATATACCTCATGAACGCGTGAGTGATGATACTTTAAATTTAGATGATTTATTCAAAACAATGTCTATTCATGTTATGAAAGATGATCCAGATTTTGATTTTGGATTACGTCGTAGTCAAAACGTTAAAAAACATTAACGTTTTTTTCTTGTATAATTTACAAAAAACGGCAAAATATGATAAAATTATATTAATATAAAGGGTAGTGAAAATATGGCTGTTAGTACTGTAAAAGTTACCGCAAAAAAAATAGAAGCAAAAAAGAAGAGGGTGAAGTATACAAAGAGAATGGTAATTTGTCTCTTTCTCTTTTTGTTGGCCCTTTTTTTTGTTTTGATGGTGATCTATAAAGGCGGTAATTTTACTGTTACATTGGACCCTAACTTTTCTTTAAAAAGTGGTATTGTACTATATGATAATTTAGAAAATAAAGCACCTAAAAATAAGCTATATGCAAAAGAATTAGAATTTATGGATAATATTTCTGTGAATTGGTTGCCATCGAATTTAAATGAAGAAGCAGATGGAGCTCACAATGGAGATAATTACATTGCGTATACATTTTATGTCGGAAATGAAGGAGAAAGAACGATTCACTATTGGTATCAAATTAATATTTTAGATGTGATTAAAAACGTCGATGAGGCAATTCGTGTTATGGTTTATCAAAATGGACAGAGAACGATTTATGCAAAGAAAAATAGTTTGACCAATGAAAAAGAGGTAAATACAACGCCATTTTATTCAGATGAAATCGCAGTTTTAAAAGAACGTAAAGAATTTCACCCTGGAGATGTTGATAAATATACAATTGTGATCTATTTAGAGGGAGATGATCCTGATTGTGTAGATGCGATTATAGGGGGAGAAATTAAATTAAATATGAAAATAACAGAGGAGCATGTAGATAATGAAAAAGAAGGAAGATAAGAGAAGAAAATTAGCGTTATTCCCATTATTCTTTAGTTTTATTTTATTTATTACAACTTCTTATGCATGGTTTTCTAGTAATCGTGTTGTTAGTATTGATTCTTTAGATGTCCATGTCCAAGCTGATGGAGGGTTAGAAGTAAGTACGGATGCTATTAACTGGAAACAAGTTGTAACAGTACAAGATATTATGGATGCAAATCAAAACTATCGTAATAGTGTGAATCAGATTCCCTATCAATTAAATCCCGTATCATCTGGGGGAACGATTAATGGAGGACGATTAGAATTATTTAAAGGACAAGCGACGAATACCAATTCTACAGATTTTATTTTAGTTGCCGAAAGAAGTGAGGAAACAGAAAGTTTTGGAGAAGATAGTGAAGGAGATTTTATTGCTTTTGATCTATTCTTTCGTACTACAAGTAATAAAGAACTTTATATTTCTAGTAATTCCAAAGTGACTTATTTAGGGGATACCAGTAAAGGAATTGAAAATGCGACAAGAGTTGCTTTCTTAAACGAGGGAAATTCTGGAGATTCTGCAGGAACAGCACAAGGTTTAAATGGTGCGAATAAAGCTTATATTTGGGAACCTAATTATGATACGCATACTGCTTATGGTGTTCAAAATGCTCAAAATATATATGGTATTACAACTTCTCAGATAGGAGGTAGTTTATTACCTTATGATGGTGTAGTTCGTGAAATACCATCTAGTAGTCAAGTATTATTGCAAAATGCGAATAGTACTACTTATCCAGAGTTATTTCGTAGAGTAAATGTGGATATTTCAACACCAAAGAATGGAAGTACAAATCAAAAAGTATTTGATTTAGAACCATCTATTACTAAAGTAAGAGTTTATATGTGGTTAGAAGGTCAAGATGTGGATTGTGAAGATAATGCATCTTATGGGGATATTAGCTTTCAATTAGAGTTTACAACCAATCCAGCATAGAAAAGGAGGGGTAATATGCGAAGAAAGTGGCAGAAGAAAAAACAAGTGTATTTACTTGCTCTTTTTGCGTGTATTATTCCTATTACAACGATTGCCTTTACTTATGGAGCGCTAAAAACGGCAAATCCAACTGATACTATATCACGTGGTATAGCAGGGGATACAGTTTATATTGATGATTCTACAAGCGATTATTATTACTATACAGGACAAAATTATACTAATAGTAGTAATGGAAGTTTACCAACATTAAATGATAAAAATATATATGGGGATACTAATTTAGTTAAAACGACAGTGATTTATGATGGAACCAGTTATGATGGAAAGCATACTGGTTATGTTTCTTTAACAGAAAAACAAAGTAAATTTGTCTATGAGAAATATTATCCAGTAGAAAATGGTTATATTGAAATTGAATTAATAGATAATCCTTTCTCCGATCACCCGAATGATTTAGCATTCAATGGTTGGGTGACAAATTATCGTGGAGCAGAAATATCTTATGATGATGAGTATTATGTTCGATATGTAAAAGTACCTGTTACGTATGCAGGAAGTTTTCCACAGGCAATTGAAATTCATATGTATGCTTCTTGGACAAGAGCTACTGTTGCTTATGTGAATAGTGGTACTGATGTAGATGCAATACAGTCACAATTGAAAGACAAAGGTATGAATGAGATTAGTACCATTAATTACATATATGAATATCCAAATGTAGCTGGATATTATAAAGGTGGTACAATTACTACTACAGCGACTAAAAATAGTATATTTAGTGGTACTGATGTAGATTATGGAACATGTACAGATTGTTATGATGAGAATACCAATTATCATGCGGAATATACTTGTGAAGCCCCTTCGTTTGGAATATTTGAAACAGGAACGAAAACCAATACATGTCAAGTTTATTATCTACAAGATGAAAATGATGAATATGAATTAGGCGCTACTTATTATGAAAAAAGTGGAAGACGTTTTGTAGATGCTAATTTACAACCGACCATTATTGGAAGTGAAGATAGTGATTTGTTTCAAGAAACTTCGAATATGTCTGGATATTATCGTCAGGTTACAATTCCTTATCAAAGTTCTATGACAGGATATTATAATCAAGAAGGAATGATTCAAAGTGGTACTTGTACGACAAGAAACGGTTGTCCTTTATATGAACTTATTCAATTTTACAAAGAGGATGGTCAAGAAGAGTTGTTAGATCCAGATATGAAGTATTATTATTTAACAACGCGTGATACAAATATTGTTGTTATGAATGGAAATATGTCATCTACGTGGGAAGATTACAGTACGAAACCATTTACATTAACGGGTGTTTATAATGATTATGATTATCATCCAACTTGGAATGTAAGTAGACTGAGTGTCATCTGTTATGCTGATACAAGAATTGAAAATTTAACCATTACTTCATCCTCTTATCACAATGAATCAGATCCAAGTTCTAGTAATAGTACAAATGCGACATTTTATGGAAATTATTTTAATGTTAAATTGGGACGTAATATAAAAACAGACGGAACACATGTAAATTTTAATACGATTTTAGGAGGATTTAATAATACAAGTATATGGGGAAATGGTTCATTTGGTTCAAGTTCTAATCCTGAAAAATACCGTTTTGTTGTAGAATCTGGAGATTACAATGCTTCTTCTTCAACAATGGGATCCAGAACTGGTACTTCAGGAACAGAATTATATACAGAAACAATTACAATATATGGAAATGATTATGATCGAGCAACAGTCAATAATTCTAATTTGCGTCTTTACTTTTGTGCTGCTGGTGGATGGGGTGGAAAAATATATTCTTCTAATAATACTCTAATTCCAGCTATTTATACAATTGTAAAAAGTGGAGATTTTGGTACGAATAGTATCGATCATACTTCTGGCGTTTATGTAGGTGGTCGTAATGGAGGAACCCATTACGCACCTCGTAGTGCCAAAATAGAAGGTGGTTCAATTCGTAATTTGATAGGTGGGCCATTAACTTCAAGTAATAAAGATGGTCAAAATGATATATTTATTTATATGACCGGTGGAGAAGTTGACATGATTGTTGGTGGAGCAGGAACGTCTACTACTTATGGAAATCGTATTTTACAAATTACTGGAGGATTAGTAAATTATAGTGTCTTTGGCGGTAGTAACGGATATGATGGTAGTAGTAGTGATGGAACACTTACTGGAGATTCTTATATTTATATTGGAGGAAATGCAACGATTGGAAATGATACCATGATTAGTAATAATCAAACGTTATGGGGTTCAGAAGCGGGTTCTGTCTTTGGTAGTGGAAATGGAAATACTAGATATGCAACCATTGGTTCTGTAGATCATTCTAATATTATTGTTGCTGATCAAGCAGTTGTTAAAAGAAATGTATATGGAAGTGGAAACTATGGAACTGTAGGTTATAGTGCTTCTAGTACATCAAGTACGAGAATTCAATTACTTGGTGGCACTGTAAATGGATCTATCTTTGGTAGTGGAAACCATAGTGGTTCAGGTCGAAGTGGTCGAGTGACTTCAACAATTGATATTACATTAAATGGAGGTAAGGTTCTAGATTCTATTTATGGAGGTAGTAATCAAGAAGGAACTGTTTATGGAAGTAGTAATATCACTCTAGTAAATGGAACTATTAAAGATACTTATGGTGGAGGATTAGGTGAAAATACTTATATTAGTCAAGGTGTTTCGATTACAGCAGGAAATGAAAATACCAATTCTCTGACTGTTACAGGTTCTGTTTATGGTGGAAGTGCTTATGGGGTTGTCAATAGTACAAGTAAAAATACCCAAGCAAGTACTTATTCAACGAATGTTACAGTTAATGCCGGAACAATCAATGGTGTCTTTGGTGGTGGAAAAGGTGATACATCTACTACTCCATATGTTGCTGGTAATGTTACAGTTACTACCAATGGTGGAAAAATAACAAACTTATTTGGTGGCAATGATGCGAGGGGAGAACCAAATGGTAGTGTTGTTGTCAATTTAAATGGTGGAACAATCGAAAATGCCTACGGTGGAGGAAATAATACCCTTGTCAGTACAACCCAAGTTCATCAAAATGGTGCTACTGTTACCAATTTGTTTGGTGGTAGTAACCGTAGTGGAAATGTAAATGATTCTCATATTGAAGTCCGTGGAGGTACAACGATTCAACTTTATGGAGGAAATAATGTTGGTGGTAAAACAACAACTACGGATATTACAATGAATGCTGGAGAAGTTTCAACGATGTATGGTGGCGGAAAATTAACTGATACCAATACAAGTGAAATAAAAGTAATAAATGGAAATGCTACTACTATTTATGGTGGTGGTGAACAAGCGAATATGGTAGATGATACTAATATTGATATTACTGGAGGAACAATTGGAACTATCTATGGTGGTTCTAATATGAAAGGAGATGTTCCTACCTCTTATTTAAATATTCAAGGCGGTAATATTCAAGAAATATATGGTGGGAATAATCAAGGTGGAATTACTGCTACAACCAATGTAACATTACTAAGTGGAACGATTGGTAATGTCTACGGAGGTGGAAATAAAACATCTACTACAACATCTCATGTGATATTAAATGGTTCTAACGTGAATTATATTTATGGTGGAGGGAACCAAGCTGGAGTTACCACTACCAATGTGAATTTAATGACAGGTATTGCAAACTATACTTTTGGAGGCAGTAATCAGAGTGGAACTGTTACTACAGCAAATGTATCTGCTAGTAACCCAAACAATTTAGTTGTAAATAATGTCTATGGTGGAAATAACCAAGGAGGTTTAACTAACGATACCTATGTAACATTAAACGGAGGAAATTATATAAATTTATATGGTGGAGGAAATATGGCTCCAACCGATCGTCCTCATGTCCATGTTGATGGTATCGAAATGACAGGTGAATTCTTTGGTGGAGGAAACCAAGCAGAAGTAACTGAAGATACAGAAGTAACATTTGAAAACTCTACCATTCATGGCGATTTATTTGGTGGTGGTAATTTAGGAGTTGTTTCAGGTAATACGAATGTCTATGTAACCAATTCTTATATCGCAAGTAGTATTTATGCAGGAGGAAATGGTGCTACAGCAATTGTATTAGGAACGACGAAATTAGATGTCGATCATAATACAACAGTTGATAAACATGTTTTTGGTGGTGGAAATGCTGCGAATACAGGAAGTGAAGATAAAAATAATTCTGTTAGTAAAGTGAATATTGCTGGAGCAACTATTCATGGGAATGTTTATGGTGGTGCGAATACAGCAGTATTATATGGAACAGTAGAATTAAACATTGGAAAAGTAGATAACCAGCTTACTAAATCACCAATTCAAATCGATGGAACAGTCTTTGGTGGAGGAGAAGCAAATGCGAGTGGAGATCCAAATTATGACTATTCATTTATTAGTGTAACAAAGGGAATCCATATCCAAATTGACGGTGCTGATTATGATGATTTCTATATTAAAGGTTCTATTTTCGGAAGTGGTAATGCATCAAGTACAGAGGGTTATAGTTATATTGATATATCAAACTATGGAACGTTTGAACAATACCAAGAAAATATTTCCATTCAAAGAGCAGACATTGTAACATTAATCAATTCTGCAATTAAATTAGAGGGAACAACCGATAGAACGAATGAATTCTCAACTACGAAATTTAGTATTAGCCGTGTCAAAGAATTAAAGATTGCCAATAATAGTGTTCTATTCTTAGAAAATGGTACCAATCTATTAGAAAAATGGAATAGTTTAAAAATAAATGGTGATAAAGAAGAAAAAGCAACTGTTACAATCCATGAGGATGGAACAGTTACCAAAAATGTCAATAACCGCGTATATATGTTAGAAGGAAAGAATATGAATATTGCAACAAATGAAGCGGTTACTAGTTATGGCGAAGTAAGTGGTATGACATTCTTTGGAATGTATCAATTAGATCGTAATGATCGCGTATTAACTGCTTTTTATGATAAAAAGTACGAAGCAGGAGATGTTGTTGCATCTGGAGAATTTTATGCATTTACATCTGGTAGCTATGTATTAGGATTACATAATACAAATCATGATATTAAAAAAGATGGTTTTTATAGTAATTATGAAAATGAAGATGTTGCCGGAACAGTGGAAGTTAAATACATTGAGCCGACACCAAGTGATGCTAGTTATTATATGTGGGTTATTGGAGAAACAGTTACAACTTATGAACTAACTTTAACCGCATCTAAATATGCTACATTAGGTACATATGAATTGCCACTAGTCACATCAGTTGGTGCGAATACGCAATTTGAAATATTAGGATTTAACTACCAAAATCTAGAAGATGGTTTCTCTTTGGTAGATCCAGATACAATTGAACGTATTAATCAAGAAGGAACTGCTGACGATGTAATGGGACTTCGTATGGAAGCATCAAACAATGGATTTGTAACGAAAGGTCATACAGACTTTGAAACCAATGATCAAACACCAGTAGTTGGAACAACTAATTATAAAGCTGAAAATTCAAGTGCTGTACCTAGTTTTATCTTTTATTTATATCATTCTAAAAATTTAACAAAACAAAGAGAATTAGGAACAGTTGTCATATCACTACTGGAAATTAAACCAATTGATGAATTGAATAATGAAGTAACCAGAGTTAATATTAATGTTACTTTGAATTCTGCTCTTTATTCAAATAATGAATATGAAGGAGCAATGACATCAGGAGAAAAATATGATCTGTTTGCTTCAACACAAACCAATATTACGAATAAATCAACTCTGAGTGCATATTATTCACTTTATATGGAAACAAATAAACCATATTATCAACAAGATTATCAACATGCTTTAGTTTCTAATTATGTACTTCCAGAAAATACCAAAATTACAATGATTGATCTTACGAATGATCCAACTTATTATTATCATGTTATTTCTAGCGAAGATGTTGCAAAAGCTACTACTGAGTATCAAAAGTATGGCGAAAGTTCTTATTTCTTTAAAGATTTTATAAAAATGGGATCAACAAGTAACGATAACCATTATCAAGAATGGGAAAACATGCAGAAATATTATGATCAATCGTTAGGTATCATTCAAGAAGAATTTATATTTATTGTTGATTTTGGTGATACCAATATTAGCGGAAATCAAATAGGGAATTCACTTTTAATAGAACTTAGAAATGGTGATGACCAAACATTACTTAGTGTCCTTGGTATTCAACATGCGAATCTAACTTATAATTTATACGATGAACAACAAGCACTAATCGATATTGATGGTACGTTATCTAATTCCCAAGTTTATATTGGAGATAGTACGAATTTAGAACTAACAACTAATTTTTTACAACCAAGTGTTAGTGGTTCAACGGTTGTAGATACAACCTATTTTGATAAACGTTTAGGAATTTATATTACTGTGTATGACGCTAATAATAATCAATTAAATAATAGTAGTTTACTAGGATTAAATTATGAATTAGATGGCGTTACGTATTATCCACGTATGGATGGAAGTGTTCGTATTCCATTGGCTGATAAAGTAGCAAATGTATTTAGTCGTATTAAGATAAATACGAATACAGCTAATTTAATTAGTGGAACATATAAATTAAAAATTGAATCATTTGGTTCACCAGATGGAATTTATTTTGGAACAACTTCATCAGATCAAATTGAAATACCATTTGAGATTATTAACAGTAAATATGGTCTAGATGTTTCATTAGACGATAAACAATTAATCATTGATAAAGAAACAGGATATACACAAGCAGAGAATAATGCATTAGTATTCCATGTCAAATATTCTTCTAATTTAGCTAACCCAAATATCCGCGTTCGTTTATCTCGTAGAAATTATAATGAAATTTACAGTACCCAATATGAAGATGTCGATTTGTCAGATTACATTACAAATCAATTAGATAAAACAAGCGATGTAGAATATATGTTTGAAAAAAATCCAACAGGTAATATGGATAAGTTTATTTACTTAAAAGATCATTTACCAAGTGGAACTTATCGCTTTATATTTACTTTATATGATGGTGATACATTTATTGGAGATTGTATAGAATATGTTATAATAAAATAGGAGGATCATATGGATGTAGAAAACGTAAAAACAAGTGAGTTAATTGAATGTTATCAAGTTATTCAAAATTATTTAAAACAGCTAGAAACAGAGAAAAAAGAAGTGGAGAAAGGTTTAAATGAAGGAAAAGATTGAAAAAGATATCGAATTAAGTCAAGAAGTATTCCAAAGTCTTCCTACGAATAATATAAAAAATAAAAAGAAGTTTCTAACAGAAATAGATAAAGAAATTGCTCACTATCAAGAAACATTAAATACGATTTATCAAGAATTGGTAAATAGACAAAAACCATATATGTCATTAACAGAGCATCAGTATGAAGAATATGATAATGCTTTGTTACAATTAACAAAAGCATTATCATATACAAACAACTTAAGTACATCTTATGAGAAATTAAAATTAGATAAAAATATTTATTGTTTGACTCACTATCAAAGCAATGATTTAAAACAGAATAATCAAATTTTAAAGAGAATGATAGATCTTTTCCAGAAGGTGGGGATTCCATTACAGAGTAAAGATTTTACTTATACGAAGTTTGTTACTAAGTATATGGATTCCTTTTTCTCCTACCAATATTATTTAGAAAGTAAAGATTTAGAAAAAGTTTTTGAAGATCTTTATTGGAAAGATCCACATATGATTTTAGAAATAGAACTTAATATGAGACATTTATATTTAAAACACCAATCTGAATTTGAAAAATATATTAAGAAGACAAATCAAAAGCTATTATCTCATTTTGAACAAGGAGAAAAAAATTTAATTGATGATTATTCTTATTTAAGACATAAATTAGAACAAGTAAAATTAGAAGATAAAAATAATTTACTTTACTATTTTGTTACAGATATTTATCATGTTGATGATTATACAAAAAATAAAATAGAAGTATTAATTCAAAAATATTTTGTCAATTATCCAAATCAAAAAACATTAGAAGAAGTTTATCAAGATACATTAAAGTTATTACATTCTTTACAAGAATATCAAAATTACATGAAATATGACCCATTTATTCAAAAGATGAGAAAACTATATGGAGAAAATTTAGAAAAGAATGTAATTTCTAAACATATGAAAAAAATAAAGGAATTAGAAAAGAAGTTATGGAAGTTAAATAAGAAATCAACACATTCAATGAAAAAGACAAAAGTAGATAAATTAGAACCAGAAATTAATCAAGTAATTCAAGATATCCATGCTCAATATACAGAAATTGATCAAGTGATGTTTCAAACCGTTTTAAAAGAAAATATTCGTGATAATTCAACAATTTTTAAAGCACTATTATTATTAAGTCAATATTATTGTTTTGTTGCTGATTTATGTCGTGAACAAAATAGTGATATTACTTATGAAGAGATTGATCGTATTCATCATGAATTGACTTCTTTTGTATTAAATCCTGATAATACGATGATTAATAATATAACAATATTAGAAGATATGAATATTTCTGATATGGTAATTGCTAATTATCAATTACTTGGTATTCAGATTACGAAAGATATGCTAGATAGCAATCAATTAGATATGTGTATCAGTGATTTAAAGAAAATATTAGTATATTATCAATTACAAAAACAGAAGATTTCATTAGAGACATTAGAAGATATGAAGAAGATTCAAAAAATTATGGAAAAGAAATAAAAAAATACCTAAATAGATTGATTTATGGTACAATGAACATAAAGGAGTAGAAAAATGAAGAAAGTTTTAAAAGTAATATTAGGAATTATTGGAGTTTGTTATCTTGCTGTTGTAATTACTGTTACAGCATGCTTACTTTGTTACAATAAATATAAAGTAACAGAGATGTTTGGTTATAGTTTTGTGATTATCGATGATAATTCAGATATGTATCAAGAAGGAGACCTTGTTTTATTTCAAAAAAATGAATTAAACGATATTCGCAGAAATGATGAGATTTTCTTTTACGAAGTAAAAAATGGTGTAGCAAGTATTCGCTATGGAACAGTTACCGAAGTAGTTCCTGTAAGTACTGAGGAAAGTACCTTTACAATTAATGATAATCATGATATTTCAAGTGAAAGTTTAATTGGTAAAACGGATACTGCAAAAGTCTATCCAAAAATTGGACAAGTATTGGCTATTTTAGAATCTCGTTTTGGCTTTTTACTTCTTGTTATATTGCCAACTTTAATTTTATTCTTATATGAACTATATCGTGTTATCATTGAAATTAAAACACCAATTGAAGAAGATGAAGAATGAAAAAGACACTGATTTTTATTAGTGTTGTCTTTTTGCTTCTTACAGTATTACAGGTTGCAAATAGTTTTGGATTATTTGAAACAAAAATTGAAAATGAAACAGATTTAGAGGTTGCAAAATGGCATATTTTTGTCAATCAGTATGATTTGAATGGTCAAGATCAAACTTTTTATGTCGATCAAATTACTTATACTGATCGTCAAGGAAAGCAAGTGGATCATTTTGCTCCTGGAGTAACTGGAACCTTTCAAATTGTAATCGATCCAACAGATACCGAAGTATCTTTTCAATATCAAATGAAAATCGATATGAGTCAAAATCAATATAAACAAATTCAATTAGATCAAATTGAAGGCCTAAATGGAATCCAATTAACAGAACAAGATGGTGTCTATAGTCGTGTTATGACATTAAATGAAATAGAAAAAGGTATAAAAGATACAATTCAAGTCACTTTTCATTGGGATTTTGACGATAAAAATAATGATAGTGATTCCATGTTAGGACAAACCCCTGATAGTAAATTTACAATTCCAATTTCAATTCAATTTGAACAATATACTAATTAGAATAAAAAGCGTGGTGATCTTATGAAGAGTGGAACAATTTATAGAATTGCAAAAATTGTCGGCAATGTTTTATTTGCCGTTTTAGGTATTATTTTATTAATCTGTTTGTATTCTTTTATAAGTATGAAAGTATTATCACACAAGTATGTTAATTTATTTTCATATACATGCTTTCAAATTGGAAGTAATAGTATGTCACCAACGATTACAACAAATGATTTAATTATTGTTCATTTGAATGACAATATAAAAAAGGGAGATATCATTACATATGAAGACGGGGACACTTTTGTAACCCATCGTGTCATGGAAGTCAATGATACTGGATATATTACCAAAGGGGATGCGAATCAGAGTGAGGATCAAGCTATTTTAAAAGATCAGGTAGTAGGGAAAGTAGTTCAGATATTACCAAATTATGGAGTTTGGTTTAAAGTCATTACAACTCCTAAAATTATTATTTTAATATGTATTACATTACTTTGTTTTTCATTGGCATTCTCTTATACAGGTAAAAAATATTTATCACGAGATGATGATTTTGGTATTTATTACTCTGGTATCAAAATGAAAAAGGAGAATTCAGATGATAGATAAAAAGAAATTTTTATATTTCAATCGTATTACTGTTGCGGTAATTGGCATTTTTATCTTGTTATCGTTAACACGATTTGCTTTTTCTAAATTTTACACAGATGGAAAAGGAGAAGCAATTAGTGAAATCGCATTTTATACAATCAATCCGGGTACGCAGACACAACAGTTGAAAATGTTTGATGTAAAGCCAGATGGAAAAGATTATATTTATGAGATTAATGTATCTAATTTTCAAGATAAAAATGTTAGTCAAGTAGACATGGAATATCATTTGTCTTTAAAAACAACAACGAATATACCAATTGAATATAAGATTTATCTGAATGGTAGTACAACAAACGATTTGAATCAAAAAGAAGTAGTTCAAGATGAAGATGGGATGTATTTTTTTCGTTTTCAAGCACCAGTAGGAAATTTTGAAAAAAACATTGAGAAAACAGATTGTTACCAATTGGTTGTCAATTTTCCAAGTATATACAATGAAGAAACCTTTCAAGATTTAATTGAAAGTGTTGAAGTTACAATCGATGCAGAACAATTGTAAATAATTGCGAAAAATGTGAAAAAATGTTGCGATAATGATTTTGATTATGATAAAATAGAAATAGTAGAATAGGTAGGGATTATGTATGGCAAAAAATAATAAAAAGAAGAAAGCGCAGATGAAGAAAAGAAGAATATTGTTGTCACTTCTTCTATTAGTGGGAACAGGAGTATTCCTTGGAACTGCAACTTACGCATGGTTTACAGCCAATCAAACAGTGGCAGTTAATCCAAT
Organism: uncultured Acholeplasmataceae bacterium; assembly: GCA_905203475.1. Lineage (GTDB taxonomy): Bacteria > Bacillota_I > Bacilli_A > RF39 > UBA660 > UMGS2016. Next base: position 4,348 of record CAJKWD010000014.1, on the reverse strand, counting down.
TGATGTAAACGTTGCTGCACAAAGTGGTTTACAAATTTCCGCTGATGGAAAAAATTGGAAATCAATTTTGACTACAACAGATATTACAAGTGCAAGTGGTACTTATAGTGCTGCTAAAAACCAATTGCCAACGCAATTAGCACCTGTATCAACTGCTGGAATTATGAATGCTGATGGAACAATGGAAATGTTCTTAGGAGAAGTAAGTTCTGATGAAGATAGTGGTAATTTCGTTTTAGCTGCTACAAAAGAAACAGATAAGAATGGTACAACAGGTAATTATGTTGTATACGATATGTTCTTACGTACTGAAACAGCTGGACAAGTTTATTTAACAACAAACTCTGGAATTAAATTTACAGATGAGCAAGATAATGGTATTAAGAATGCAACTCGTGTCGCTTTTGCTGTTCTTGGTAATACAAGAAGTGATGATACAGTTGAAAATATTCAAAAATTAAATGCAGGTACATCTGCACCAGTTACAATATGGGAACCAAACTATGATGATCATACTTCATATGGTGTTGCTAATGCTCGTGATACTTATGGTAAAAATGATTTAACTGCAGGTACAGGAAATGATGCTGTTGCATATGATGGTATTAAAGCTACATTTGGATCAGATCAAAATATTACACTTGGAAATGCCAATGCTACATCAGCTGGTACTTATTTCCAAACAGTGACTCCACAAATTCAAACAGAAGTTGGATTTAGTGATTATAAAGCATTAGTTAATCTTAGTGCTGGAGTTACAAAAATTAGAGTATATTTCTGGATTGAAGGACAAGATGTAGACTGTGAAAACAATGCATCAGGTGGAAATATTGCATTTGATCTTCAAATTAGTAGAAATTCATCAGCTGCTTAAAAGAATGAGATTTCATTCTTTTTTTTCATATTCCTATTTTGAAAACATATAGTTAATTGAAAGAGAAAGTAGGGATTGAATGGAAAAAACAGACATTATTAAAAGTATCAGTAACCGTACAGGTGGTGATATTTATTTAGGAGTAGTAGGGGCAGTACGTACAGGAAAATCTACTTTTATTAAAAAAGTGATTGAAACTTTAGTTGTCCCTAACATCGAAGATGAATACGAAAAGAAAAGGGCACTGGATGAGATTCCACAAAGTGCCCAAGGGAAAACAATTATGACAACAGAGCCAAAGTTTGTACCTAGTCAAGCAGCTACCATTCATATTGATGAAGTAGAAGCCAAAATTAGACTAGTTGACTGTGTAGGGTATGTCATTCCAAATGCCAAAGGTTATGAGGATGAGAATGGCCCTAGAATGGTAAAAACACCATGGTATGATGAACAAATACCATTTGTTGAAGCAGCAGAAATAGGAACAGAAAAAGTAATCAAAGATCATTCTACTATTGGTATTGTAGTAACCACTGATGGTTCCATTGGAGAATTAACTAGAAATGATTATGTAGAAGCAGAAGAAAGAGTAGTGAGTGAACTAAAAGAAATGGGAAAACCATTTATCGTTATTTTAAATTCAACACATCCAATGTTACCAGAAACAGAACGATTAAGTGAAAAATTAACAGAAAATTATGGCGTACCAGTGCTTCCAATCAGTGTTGAAAATATGACAGAAAGAGATATTTACAGTATCTTAAGAGAAGCACTTTATGAATTCCCCGTAGCAGAAGTTAATATCAATATGCCAGAATGGATAGGATGTCTATCAAAAGATCATTGGTTAAAGAAAATATACGTAGAAAAGATTCGTGAAAGTGTTATAGATATTGATAAATTAAAAGATGTTGATCAAATTATTACTCCATTTCAAGATTGTGAATATATTTCCCGTGCATACTTATCAGATGTTAATACTGAAACAGGTGTTATTACACTTACCTTAGACTGTCCTAATGATTTATATGGTACTGTTTTAAAAGAAATTATTGGTGTAGATATTACATCTAAATCAGCACTTTTATCACTATTCCAAGAATACCAAGTAGCAAAAAAAGAATACGACCAAGTAAAAGATGCACTCGCAATGGTAAAACAAACTGGTTATGGCGTTGCTACCCCAACACTTCAAGATATGAAATTATCAACACCGGAAATTATCAAACAAGGAAGTCGTTATGGTGTAAAATTAAAAGCAGTAGCTCCATCGATTCATATGATACGTGTCGATGTCGAATCAACCTTTGAACCAATTATCGGATCAGAATTACAAAGTAAAGAATTAATTCAATATCTTATGAAAGACCATGACAATGATCCATCTAGTATCTGGAAAAGTGAAATCTTTGGCCGTAGTTTAGATGTCATTGTGAAAGAAGGTATTCAAGCTAAAATTTCTTTACTTCCTGACAATGTAAGATTTAAATTACAATCAACACTATCTAAATTAGTAAATAAAGGATCCGGAAATTTATTTGCAATTGTACTTTAGAATAAAAAAGAAAAAAATCACCATACTAAAAGTGGTGATTTTTTATGTATTATTTAAATACATTTTTAATATATTCTATATTAGGTTTTCTTCTAGAAACAATCCGTTCTTTTTTTGTAAATAGTAAATTTACAAGCGGTATTATGTATGGACCATGGACTCCAATCTATGGACTTGGAATTGTATTAGTTATTATCATTTCCAATTACTTATTTTCTCATCTTCATTTATCTAGATGGGTAGAAACACTGATTACATTTATTATCATTACTCTTGTTTTAACACTCCTAGAATGGATAGGTGGTATTCTAATTGAAAAGATATTTCATGTTGTATTCTGGGATTATAGTAAAGAAGCATTTTCCATTGGAAAGTATATTTCCCTCAGTAAAAGTCTTATATGGGGCGTAGGCTCTATTATTTTCATTTATGTATTAAAACCATTGCTCGAAGGAGTAATAAAACGTGTTCCTGTAATAGTTACTGTAATTCTCGCTTTATTTATGTTATCTGACTTGATTCTTACATTTGTAAATAAAAGCAAAATTTAAAATATATTATTTTGATGAAACAAAAAAAAGGGATAACTCCCTTTGTACGATTGACTAATTGGTATAACGTAATGTTTCGTTTGAAATATTGAAAATAATACCAACCATAATCATATAACTAAGAAGACTAGAACCACCATAACTAATAAATGGTAGGGTAATTCCTGTAATTGGCATCAGTCCAATCGTCATTCCTATATTTTGGAATTGTTGATAAATCAACATTCCCACAATTCCACCAATCACATATTTATTGATATTAGAATTATTTTTAATGGCAATCATAATTAATTTTACATTAAAGAAAATAAGTAATGAAATTAAAGCAAGAGAACCGATAAATCCAAAATTACTACCGAATACGGCAAATATAAAATCGGTTTGTGGTTCTGGAAAATATACTGGTGTATTGTTAAACCCATGTCCAAACAAACCAGCACTACCAATCGCACTAATACCATTTTCTAATTGATATCCACTTTTATTAGACCAATCCAGTAATCTATCTACACGTAAGAAGAAACTTGTTCCAAATATTTTTACAAATAAATCTTGATTGATAAAATAAATACCTAGAATAATCGCAACAACAAAGGCACAAATACCAAGTAATAAAGCAAACCAACGATAGCGAATTCCCGAGATAAATAACATCACAATAGTAATTAATAAATAGATTAATACAACACCTGTATCAGGCTGTAAGAACGTTAAAAGACTTGGAATTCCTACCACAATACCTACTTTTATTAAAAACTTAAACTCTTCCATCACACTAGGATTATCAAAATTCTCATTGAATTTCTGAATCATCGATCCAAGTGTCATAATTAAAATAATCTTCATAAATTCACTCGGTTGAATTGTTCCTAAATTCCATGGAAGGGTATACCAGCATTTCGCATCATTAATCGATGTCCCAAAGAAGAATAAACCAAGTAATGATAATACTCCAATCCCATATAAAATCCATATATTCTGATATATAAAATCATTTCCAATAAACATAATAAAGTAGGCAAGAGCAAATCCAATGACATACCATACAACTTGTTTTAAAGCTAGATTCTGCATATCTGCTCCTAGTAAACTCTGGGCACTATATATCGTAATAACACTGATAATAGCAAATAAAATCATTGGAATTAAAACACCTTTATCTACTTTATACTTTGAAATGTTTTTCATAAACATCACCTTATTTCATATTACACTAATTTTTCTTTTGTTACAACAAAACTGTTTCAATATGACAAAAAAATATCGATTTCATTGCAATTTGAATTTGAAATGTAGTATAATGAGTTCGGTGATAGAATGGAAAACTGGATACAATATCTGATTATTTTAATTATATTAATTATTATT
>CAJKWD010000013.1 GCA_905203475.1 uncultured Acholeplasmataceae bacterium | reverse complement strand
ATTTGCATAATTGGGCGCGTTTTTTTACTATGTGCTCTCACCTAGTTTCTGTTACCATTAGTATAACAAATTATCTACGAAATGAGAAGTCATTTTGAAAACAGGAATAATAAAAAATATTGACAGCATTTCAAAATCAAACTAAAATAAATTTATAAAAATGAGAATATTGATATGTGAACTTTGAAAGATTTCAACTACGATTATATTTGTCAAAAAATTATAATATAATCAAAAGGAGATATTTACTATGAAAATAAAAACGGAAGAATTACAGTTCAACAATCACGGTGAAAAATATCCTGACGGATACAGAATGGTATATTTTTATCATGATCATTATTTAGTTGGTGAATATTGTAAAACGATTGAAGGATTCATGATTGGACTTTCCGAATGTAATCCAATATTGGATGAAACTGATATTCCAAATTTTATATCCATTGAAGATTTACTGGTGAAAAGCTTAATTAGAGTAAATAATGCAGAAAGAATTGCCCTTTATAAAACTGATGGAACATGTATTGCATCACTAGACAATAAATCTATGAAATTAAAATAAATAGTATATGATGTCATTTCATATACTATTTTTTATTTATCCATTTCTTGTAAAAAATCATGTAAATTTTGAGCTACTTGTTGTGGCAATACTTCTTCTAATTCCGCTACACTAACTGTTTTTAGTTTGGAAGTAGAATGATACTTTTTAAGTAGTTGTTTCTTTCTTTTTTCACCAATTCCATCGACATGGTCTAATACACTTTCTAAAGCACCTTTACTGCGTAATTGTTGATGGTAATGGATTGTAAAGTTATGGACTTCATCTTGCATTCTTTCCAAGTAGTAAAATAAATTACTACGTTTATCAATATCTATTTCTTGTAATGGATCGAATGCTAATAATTTACTGGTTGCGTGGTGATTATCTTTTTTTAATCCCACAACTGGAATCTGCATTCCTAATGAATCTAGTACTTCTCTAGCAACATTGATTTGACCAGTACCACCATCGACGATAATTAGGTCAGGACGTTCTAAATTATCCTTTAAAACACGAAAATATCTACGGTAAATAGCTTCTCTCATCGTTCCATAATCATCGTTTTTGTCAACGCTGATTTTAAATTTACGGTAATCGTTTTTACTTGGTTTTCCATGTTTAAATACAACCATTCCTGAAACATTATAACTACCAAATAAATTAGAGTTATCAAATAATTCAATACGATCTAGTTTATCTAGATGGAGAATTTCTTTTAATTCGTCATTAGCTCCAATCGTTCTTTCTTCATCTCTTTGGATTAATTCAAATTTCTCATTCAAAGCTATTTCAGCATTCTTACAAGCCATATCTACTAATTTCTTTTTGACACCACGAAGTGGAATATGAACAGGAACTTCTAAATAACTAGATAACTCCTCTACTCCTGATAAATTTGGAACCATAATCTCTTTAGGTGGCAAAATATCTTTCTCATAAAATGTTGCGATATAACGAATCACTTCATTTTCTACTTCATCGATTAATGGAAAGATTGCCGAATGGCGTTCTAATATCTTTCCTCCACGAATAAAAAATACTTGCATTGATAAATATCCTTTATCTACATAATATCCAAATACATCACGAGAGGTTGTATCATTAATTTCTACTTTTTGTTTTTGTAATGTAATTTGGATATAATCTCTTAATTCTTTTAATTCTTTCGCACGTTCAAAGTTTAGATTTTTACTTGCTTCATACATATCTGTTTCGATTTTATTTAATACAGAACTGGCATCACCACGTAAAAATTTCAAGATTTCTTCTTCTAATTCTTTAATCTGTTCTTTTGGTACTTGATTGGTACAATAACCTAGACATTGACCAATGTGATAATAAAGACAAGGCTTCTTTTGATAAGTACGACATTTTCTAAGAGGATAAATACGATTTAATAAGTTAACTGTATTTCTTGCTGCTGTTACATTGGGATAAGGGCCAAATATACGAGTTTGATTTTTTCTTTTGCGATTGACATTACGTACTATCGTTAAACGTGGTACTGCTTCATTGGTAAGTTCTATATAAGGATATCGTTTGTCATCTCTTAATAATATATTATATTTTGGATCGTATTTTTTGATTAAATTTAATTCTAATACTAATGATTCTTTTTCACTTCCAACTACGACGTATTCAAAATCGTGGATTTCACTGACTAAGCGAGCTGTCTTTCCTGTATGTGTTCCACGAAAATAAGAACTGAGACGATTTTTTAACTTCTTTGCTTTTCCGACATAAATAATCGTTCCAGCTTCATTTTTCATTAAATAACAGCCAGGTTTATTTGGAACTAAACTTAATTTTTCTTTTAACACAAAGACACCTCCTATCTTCTTTTTTGTTTTTCTTTTTCTATCTCTGCACATTTTCCATAGAATTTACTTGATAAATAATAAACAATTAATAAGAATGCTGATACTGTGGTCAAATGATTATCATATAATCCCGTCAAAATACCACTAGACATCATCCATTTAAAAATATAAGCTATTTTTTCATTTTCTTTCACTGGATCTTCTTCGTGATCTTTGATATAAAATATAAGTTGATATAACAATAAAGCAGAAACATCCCCTACTATATTTAAATACGCTTCATCCTGATAATGCAAACAAGCAAGAAAATACCAGAGAGCAACGTTTCCAATTCGAATGATATGTTTCTTTCGTTGTTCTTTTCTTTTTTGTGCTTCTTTTGCTTTCATAGTTACTGTACTACTCTTCCAAGCATAAGAAAAAGCATTCATCACATAAGTATCATATATTTTTGAATTATTTGGATCCCCATTCATAATAAAGATGATATCTTCCATCTCTTGCTCTGTAAATTCTGGATAATCTGCTGTCTCAGAAACACCATTTAAAATAAATTGTTCTAACTGTTTGATCTCGTGCTCAGTTGGTTCTTGCATTTCAAATTCTAGTTTTAACAGTGCACTTAAAATACTACGATACTTCAATAATATATCACGTTTATTTAAAAAATAAGCAAAGTTATCAACTACTTGTTGGATTTGTTCTGCTGCTATTTCCGTATCTAATTGAGTATTGATTGGTTTTTGTTCTTCGCTTTCTAGTAATTCGTGATATTTTACAAATGTTTCTTCAAGTTCTTCATTTGTTATAGAAAGATATGGCATTAATTTTCCAATGTCATTCATTCTTATTAAGAAACAAAGCATTTCAACATCTGTAAAATGTACGCTATTTTCTGATTGCTTCATATATTTGCCCTCTTTCGAAAATTATTATATCATGCATTGTATAAAAAGAAAAATGCCTAATTAGCATTTTCAATAAAAATAACATCTTCAATTTCTTGTTCACTTGGCATATGTTTTAACATTGCTTTACGAATTGCTTCTTGATAGAATGGAATGTTTGCAAAACGATCTAGTGTAATCCACTCTAAACTTGGATCGATGATAGTATCATTTGTTTTTACCATATATACATATTCTAGTGGTTTTGTATTGACATCGTATACTCTACCTCTTCTAACTTGGATATGTAAGCCATATTTCATTAAAAAATTACGGACCAATGCTTCCTTTAAAAACTCATCTTGAATGACAATTCCACCAGGTAATTGATAGTAATCTTTTACTTTTTCCAATAAGATTTTATCATCTTGAATAAAGATACCTCTTACATACATTTTATCATACATACGTCTCACCTATTATAGTCTATGTTCTTACTTTTCATTTTTTGACAAGATTGATATAATAAATATTGAGGTGTTTTCATGTTTGGAATTACAGAAGCTATGACAAGTGAAATTGAAATTAAAAAGTCACGTTTTATTACTTGTTTAATCCCTATTATAGATAGCAATGATGCAAAAGATAAAATAGAACAAATAAAAAAAGAATATTCAGGTGCAACGCATTATTGTTATGCATATATTTTATTAAATGAAAAAAAATGTAGTGATGATGGAGAACCTTCTAAAACAGCAGGACAACCTATTTTAAATGTATTGGAGAAACATCACTTATACTATATCTTAGCTATCGTAATTCGCTATTTTGGGGGTATTAAATTAGGAGCTGGAGGTCTTGTTCGTGCTTATTCTAATGCGACTATTCACTGTGTTAATCAAGCAAAAATAGCTTCTCTTGTATTAAAACAACACATTCAAGTTACTTTTCCTTATGATTTAGAGCAAACAATTTTAAAACAATACCCTGATTTTGAAATCACTCATAAAACTTATTTAGAACAAATCACTTATGAAGGATATATTCATAAAGATGAGATGCAATCATTATTATTACTTCCTAAAGTTCAAGTAGTACAATTGGAAACTAGTTATCGTATTCAAAAGGAATGGCATTAACGCCATTCCTTTATTTTTTGTTTTGGAGTGATAAATTGTTGAAAGATACGTTCACGACATGTTGATAACATCTCCTTTTGTCTTTCTATTTCATCAAGTGATTTTTTTCTCGTATTTGTATTTTGCGTCATAATATATACATGTTCCATCATCCATAAGTCATCTTGATCTAATAGATCTGTATTAATTCTTTTCATCTCTCTTTGTACTAATTCTGGATATTGAAAGATGGTTGTAATCATATGTATTTCTTGTTCTGTTAATTCATTTTCAAAATGCCATGCTTCTAATATTTGATCTAAAGAACAAGATGGAAACCCATCAATTGCTCCATATCTATCTCCTGTTTTATTTAATAATTCTCCATTTTCTAAGTCTCTTACTTGATTGTGATCATACATTCCTACTAAAGGAGTAATAACCCCTTTATCATTTTTAATTCCTAAATAAATATTTTCCCTTTTTATCATAAATAAGTCCTTTCTAAGCACAAAAAAGTAGTATGTACATACACACTACTTACAACTTGTAACTTAAAACAGACAACAAACTACTTATTTTGATTAATTTGATTCATAACTTCTTCTGCAAAGTTTTCTTCTCGTTTTTCCATTCCTTCTCCAACTTCAAAACGAATCATTTTTACAATTGTACCACCATTATTTTTTACATATTGTGATACTGTTACATCTCCATCTTTAACAAATGGTTGTTCAGCTAAACAAATTTCTTTATAGAATTTATTAATTCTTCCTTGAACCATTTTTTCAGCAATTTCTTTTGGTTTTCCTTCATTCATTGCTTGTTCAGTTAATACTTCTTTTTCATGATTTACAACGTCTTCAGGTACTTCTTCTTTTGTAACATATTGTGGTCTCATTGCAGCAGCATGCATAGCAACATCACGTGCTACATCATCTGTCGCTCCATCGATGACTGTAAGTACTGCAATTTTACCTCCCATATGTATATATGCTCCAAAGTGTTCTGAATCAGTCTTTTCAACTTTCGCAAAACGACGGAAACTTAATTTTTCTCCAATCTTTGCGATTTTAGCAACTAGTAAATCATTTAATCCATCTTCGTTTAATACTCCTTCAACATCAGTAGCATCTGTTTTTAAAACAGTATTTAAAATAGCATCTACTAATTCTTTGAATTCTGGATTTTTTGCAACAAAGTCTGTTTCTGAATTTACTTCTACAATTGCAGCTTTATTGCCATCAATTTTAATTTCTGCAAGTCCTTCAGCAGCAATACGATCTGCTTTCTTGGCAGCTTTTGAAATACCTTTTTCCCTTAACCAGTCAATAGAAGCTTGCATATCTCCATTATTTGCTTCTAAAGCTTTTTTACAATCAAGCATTCCAGCTCCCGTTTTTTCTCTTAGTTCTTTTACGGCACTAGCACTTACCATAACATTTCCTCCTCTTTACAAAAGTTAGATGATAAAAATCATCTAACGTCTTTTATTTTAAAGCATCAATTAATTCTGCTTTTTTCATTGTTGAGTATCCTTTAATATCTTTTGTTTTTGCTAACTCACGAAGTTGACTTACAGTCATTTTAGATAAGTCAGTATCAGTATTGGCTTTTTCTTCTTTTTTTGTTTCTTTTACTTCAACTTTCTTTTCTTCTTTCTTTACTTCTTTAGCAACTTCTTTATTTTTTTCTTCTTTTACGTTAGAATTTGTTTCTTTATTTTCTTTTGCTTTTCTATCAAATGGTTTTTTAAAATTACGTTTTTCAAATCTCTTTGGTTCTTTGCGTTTTACACTATCTACAGCACGAGCCATGATTTCACTAGCTTGTGATTTATCATCAGCTTTTACATATTCGTTCATTTTTCCACCATTTGCTTCACAAATTGCATTTGCCATAACACCAGTAATTAAACGTACTGCACGAATTGCATCGTCATTTCCTGGAATTACATAATCAACATCATCTGGATCACAATTTGTATCTACAATTCCGAATACTGGAATTCCAAGGATTCTAGCTTCATGGATTGCATTTGCTTCCTTAGATGGATCTACGATATATAAAGCATCTGGTAATTTATACATATCACGAATACCACATAATAATTTATTTAACTTATCGTATTCTTTCTTTAATCCGATAACTTCTTTCTTAGGTAATACATCAAATGTACCATCTTTTTCCATTTTTTCAATTTCTTCTAAACGTTTTACTCTTTTACGAATCGTTCTAAAGTTTGTTAAAGTTCCACCTAACCATCTTTCTGTTACATAGTAACTATTAGAACGGATAGCTTCTTCTCTAATTGCTTCTTGTGCTTGTTTTCTAGTTCCAACAAATAAAACCTTTCCACCATTTTCAGCAATTTTCTTTAGAGCTGCATAAGCTTCTTCAATCTTTTGTGCAGTTTTCTCTAAATCGATAATATAAATATCATCTCTTGAAGTATAAATATACTCCTTCATTTTTGGATTCCAACGTTTTGTTTGATGTCCAAAGTGAACACCAGCTTCAAGTAAATAACTCATTGACACAACTGTCATATTTTCATTCCTCCTTTTGTTAAGCCTCCATTGTTTCGAAACGACACCACCTTTTGGCACTAGGCATCGAAATTCACAATGTGTGTAATAAAAAAGCCATAATTAATATACCACAAATGGCTTTGTAATAGCAAGTATTATTATCAATTTCTGAGGAAATATACTTATTTCTTTTTTGTGAAACAAAACTGTTTCTCTTTTACAGGAGCTACTAATGTAAATATCTGGTCTCCTACTTGAAATGAATAATCAGAAGTCAAAGAAATATCTCTTTCTGTATTTAATAAATATGGTGTTTGATCAATCGTAAATAAATATAATCCTTCTTTAATACGATGCATATAAAAAGAACCTTCACCCTCTAAATCATTGGCCTGAATATCTAAATAATGGTATTGAGCTTGTAAATAATAATGTTTTTGTTTTTCTTGTTCCATAATTTTCTCCTTTCGCTGCATTAAAAATATGCATCAAAAAAAGAAATATGACTATTTCTTTTTATAATATTTCTGACAATTTATTTTTAATCTTTGTACTTACTGTGCTCATGTCAGCTTTACCTTTTAACTTTGGTGTAACCTCTTTCATAATACGCCCCATATCTTTCATACTTTCTGGGTTGACTGTAATAAATGCTTGTTCAATAATTTGATCTACTTCTTCATCACTTAATTGTTCAGGCATATACTCTTCCAAAATTTGAATTTCCGCATTGGTCTGATCAATTAAATCCTGACGATTTCCTTTTTCAAACTCGACAATAGATTCTTTTCTCGTTTTAATTTGTTTTGCTAGAATACCGATAACATCTTCATCTGTTAATTCTTTCTTTTTATTAATTTCTTCTAGTTGCATCGCACCTTTTACCATACGAAGTACTGTTAATTTTTCTTTATCTTTTTCTTTCATCGCCGTTACAATATCTTTTAAAATACGCTCTTTCACACATATCCCTCCATTCACAAAAGAAGCCTTACGGCTTCTAATTAGTTGTAACTTCTTTCCCTACGTTCCTTTTTACGACTATTCTTTCTAGCCTCTTCTTTACGAATTCTTCTTTTTACTCCAGGTTTTAAATATCCTTCCTGACGTTCACGCACTTTTTTAAGGGAGCCGTTTTTAATGCCTCTTTGTTTCATCATTCTTAAAGCACTATCAAGTCCATCTTTTCTCACAACTACTCTTTCCATGACATTTCCCTCCCTTCTTTTGCTAGAGCTATTATACCATGTTTATCCCCTATTTTCAACAAAAAAGATAAGAAATATAAGAAATTTGTCAAATAATCACATCACTTATAAGAACACATATTTCCATCCATTACCCTACGAATAGAAGAACCAAGACTACGACCTAATTCTAAAAGAATTGTAATTCCTCTCACCATGGAAGATAACATCGAACCACTGATATCTCCTCCATATATACTTTTTAACTCTTCTTTTGATAATTTCATTCACATATTTTAGGATGGACAAAGCCATCAATTACACCGATTACAAAAGATACAATACTACCAATTCCTAATATAATTCCAATATGTATTTCTCCCCCATATACTTTTTTTAATTCTTCTGTTTCTAGTTTTCTCAAGATATCACACTCCTTACCCAATCTTGCAATTGTTGAGACTTTGACTGTTTCTTTGTAATCTCATATAATACATAGTTATTTTTATAATTTTTTTCTTTTGTTAAGTGGATTTTCAGTGTAACTAAATAAATACTCTGTCCATCTTCTCGTTGCATTTCTTTTTCAGATATATAGATTACTTTACATAATTGATAACCACAATTCCATGTTTGAATCGTATCTAATTCTTCTTTTGTCAGATAAGTTTGTAAATGATTCTTCTGACTTATTACCCCATAAATCATCTTTTTCTTTGTTGTTGGTATCCAGAGAAATAAAATACCAAATACAAACAAGACAACACTTGTTATTATTAATAATATATTGGCATTTCGATTTAAGGTTTGTTCTGTTGTCCATACTGCTCGCATTCTTTTTCCTCCACAATTTGTTTCTCTTGCAAAATAAGATGTCGCCCAAATAAATCACGATTATTTAAGCGATGAGAAACAATAATAATTGTCTTTTGAAAAAAAGTATAAAATAAATTTTTCATAATCTGTCGTTCTAGTAATACATCCATTTCACTAAAACCTTCATCAATTAATAATACATCAAATGGTTGCAATAAAAGGCGGGCAAGTACAATACGCTGTCTTTCTCCACCCGATAAATTATACCCGTGATTGGTAATCATTTGTTGTAAACCTAAAGGGTGTTTTTTTATCAATCTATCAACACATGTACATTTCAGTATTCGTACTAACATTTCCTTTTTGATAGAACGTCCTAACGTAATGTTGTCAAACAGTGTCCCATGAAATAGACATTCCTCTTGTGTCAATAAAACCATATGTGATTGTAACAGTTCTTTTTGATAGTCACATAAATCTAATTGATTTAAAAACATTTGATGACGCATTATTTCTAAACGTCCACTGATACATTTTAAAAAAGTACTTTTCCCACTTCCACTATCTCCTGTTAATAAAATTTTTTCTCCTTGATATATGTTTAAAAATACATTTTTAAATACATATTGATCATTGTAATAATCATATGTGAAGTTCTGGCAGGAAAGTTGTTGGAAAGAAAAATCAGAAAATAGCGAAGGATTTTCTTTTCTCATAAAATATGGGCTAATTCGATCATAATAATATTTTACCTTCATTCCAACATCACTCATTTGTGATGTATTTTGTAATACAGGAACAATGGATTGCCATACTGTAATAAATAAAATAAAATTACCCATTGTCATTTTACCAGTACTCGTCATAAAGCTAAAATATAAAAATAAATATAAATGAAAAGTAGCAAATAACATCTGATAAACTAGTTCCATCCGTTTGTGACTGTGAAAATAAAGATACATAGTTTTACTAAAATGAAATAATTTTTTTTGATACTTCTTTATAAAAGTAGATTCTAGTTGAGCCGTTGTTATAAAAGAACGATTCTCCATACTCTCAAGAAAAAAAGTATGATTGGCATTAATTTCTTGACGACATACTTTTTCAATATGTTGTAATCTTTTTGCCATCCACAAATAATAACAAATAGTAAATAAAAAGAATGGGAACAAAAAGAAAGAAGTACGAATTTGTATCAAACATAAACAAGAAAATAATAAAAAAGCAAGTAAGAAGTCAAAGAAAAGAAATTGGATTAATTGAAATAGTGAAGTAATCCATACATACAACTCTTCTCTTTTTTCAGTAAAGAAGGAAGGTTGACTCTGATACCTACTCTCTCGTTGGTCATTTAAAATAGTCTGATACAAATAAGTATCTAGGAGAGTTTGAAGTTTTAATTGTAGAGAAAACAAATACTTTTGGGTAAAATAAGCATAGCAATTACGAAAGATATATAGTATTAAAAAAATAGAAAATAGCAGGTAAAAATAACTTTGTGCTTTTTTCATTGCCACACCATTCATAAAATATTTTGCCGTAAATGAGAGTGCGATTTGTAAAAATAAAAATATGAATATTAGAATAAATCCTAAAAACATTGTTTTTTTGTTTTGCTTAATAAATGAGAATAATAAGTGGTTGATTGTTTGATTTTTCTCACAGGTAATTAATCCTGTTGGAATCATATGAATCATGATTCCTGTAAATTGGCTTTGAAATTGTTTCCAGGATAGAACACGGATTCCTTCTTTCGGGTCTCCAATCCATATTTTTTCTTTTCTAGGTATGATACGATAAACAATTACATAGTGATTTTCTAAAGCCTCATTTTTTATTAAAGCAATACTTGGTAAGATAAATTTACCTTCTACCCAATGTTTCCAATCATAGCGTTTTCCTTCAGCATAAAAACCATGTTCATTCAAAAAAGTAATTATCTGATAAGCACTCGTTCCTTGACTTGTTAAATGAAGTTTTTCTTTTAATTTGGAATAATCATAATCACCATGATAATAAAGTAAAATGCTTTTCACACAGGCTGGACCACAATCGGTTTTCTCTTCTTGAATATAACAAGGAAATTTTCTCATACTTCATCCTCTCCTACTTTTTACTTACTAGGTCATGATGAAGAAATCCTGCAAAAAAAATGAAAAAGAATTAATTTTCTTTTTCATATATGTGTAACCATTTTGAACCATAACGTTTTTCTTTTAATAATTTTAAAGAAGTTTCAATTTTTTCTTCATTATCTGTTTCACTGACAACTTTGACACCTGGTTTTAATAAACCATAGGTTTCTAATTCTTCTAAGATATTGGTCATAAAGTGATATTTATAAGGCGGATCTAAAAATATCACTTGAAACTCTATATTACGTTCTTTAAAGTAACGTAGTGCTTCAAGATAATCTTTTTTTAAGACAACTGCTTCTTCTGTAATTTGTAAAGTACGTAAATTTTTTTCAATTGTCTGAATACAGATTTGATTAAAATCTACAAAATATACTTTTTTAGCTCCATTACTAATTGCTTCAATCCCCAAGTTTCCAGAGCCACTAAACAAATCCAGGCAACAAGAACCAGGAATATCACTTTGTAACATAGCAAACATAGATTCTTTCACACGATCCATAGTTGGTCTTGTGCCAGCAATCTTATGACCATCTAAAAATCTTCCTTTGTATTTTCCACTAATGACTCTCATAGCATCATCTCAATTCCGTTGTTATTATAACACTTTTTAGGGAGGGGGTGCAAATACTATGGCTGCATCGTAGAAAGAACAGATTCTAAAAATTCAACTGTTTCAATTGCTTTTTCAATACGATCACTTGCTCGTAATTTATAAAAAGAACGTACTTCTTCTATAAAATCTCTTAATTTTTCGGGATTACGATTTAACTCTTTATACCAATAAGAATGGCTTCTTAAATAAGAGATATATTGCTCATTACTTTTTAATGTAAATTGTGTTTCTAATGACATATTAATCCTCGAAATGCTTATAAATTGGACGTGGTTTATAAGCTGGTTTTACTTCTTCTTTTGGTGTCTTACTACCTAGTTCTTGTAATAATCCAACTACGCGTTGCAAACTAGAAACACCATTTTGAACTGTATTTAAATCAATTCCTTTTAATAACGAAGCCATTCCTAGTAATCCTTCCGTAATATTTTTGGAATCTGTTTGCGTATTATTAGATGGAGCTGGTGTTTCTTTTTTTAAGTAAGGATTCCATGCACTTTCCTCTTCCCCATATAAATCATATAATTCATAAAATTTCTGCCAGTCCATTTCACCTGTACGAACATATTTTATTAACCCAGGATTTTTTCTTACAAATGTTTTAAACGCATCCACTTTTGTCACAAGCATCACCTATAATTCAATATATGTAAAAAAAAGGAGAATTATCTCCTTTTCTCATCAATTTCTTTTTTAATTTCTTGAACAAACTCTTCTAATTTCATCTTTTGTTCTTCTTTTTGACCAAATTTACGAACATTTACTGTATCTGTATCCTTTTCTTGATCTCCTAATACTAAATTATATGGAATCTTACGAAGTTGTGATTCTCTCATACGATAACCTAACTTCTCATCACGACCATCAATTTCAACACGTACTCCAATTGCTTCTAATGCTTCTTTTACTTTTTCGGCATATTCCAAATGATATTCACTATTAACTGGAATAATGTTTACTTGTACTGGTGCTAACCAAGTTGGTAAAATTCCTTTTGTTTCTTCTAGCAAGAAAGCCACAAAACGATCTAAAGAACCTAAAATAGCACGATGAATAACTACTGGTCTTTGTTTTGAACCATCTTCAGCAATATAAGTTAATTCAAAACGTTCTGGCAATTGGTAATCTAACTGAATTGTTGATAATGTTACATCATGACCAATCGCACTTTTTACTTGAACATCTAACTTTGGACCATAAAAGGCAGCTTCTCCTTCAGCTTCATAAAAATCAGCACCAAATTCTTCTAATACTTCACGAAGTTCTTTTTCACTCGTTTCCCATAACTCATCATTCCCAAAATATTTTTCTTTATCATTTTTATCACGTAATGATAAACGAAATTGGTAATTTTCAAATCCGAAATCCTTATATACTTCTAAAATAAGATCAATAACTGCTTTAAATTCTTCTTTAATTTGTTCTGGTGTACAGAAAATATGAGAATCATTTTGTGTAAACGCTCTTGTTCTTTCAATTCCACAAAGTGCACCACTTGCTTCAAAACGGAAATCGTTTGCAATCTCAGCAATACGGAGTGGTAAATCACGATATGAGTGAAGTGAATTTTGATACATCATCATATGATGAGGACAATTCATAGGTCTTAACACATATTCTTCATGATCTACTTTCATAGATGGAAACATATCGTCTTTATAATGGTCCCAATGTCCACTTGTTTTATATAAATCTACACTTCCTAATGATGGAGTCATAACATGTTTATATCCATGCTTTATTTCTTTTTCCATAATATAATCAGACAATTTCTGTCTTACAATAAACCCATTTGGTAGCCACATTGGAAGACCTTTTCCAACTAAATCGGAAAACATAAATATTCCCATTTCTTTTCCAATCTTACGATGATCTCTTTGCTTTGCTTCTTCCAAGAATGCTAGATGTTCTTCTAACTGTTCTGGAGTTTCAAAGCATACTCCATAAACACGTTGTAACATCTTATTTTTAGAATCACCTTTATAATAAGCACCACTTACTTTTAATAATTTAAAGTTTTTACATTTTTTTGTAGACTCTACGTGTGGTCCTCTACATAAATCGATAAAATCATCTTGTTTATAAGCACTGATTACTTCGCCATCAGGCATATTTTCAATTAGATCTATTTTATATGGGTCATCGTGAAATATTTCTAAAGCTTCATCTTTAGATAACTCTATACGCGTAATTCTTTTATCACTTTTCGCGATCTTTTTCATTTCTTTTGAAATTTTTTCTAAATCATCTTCAGATAACTTCACATCTCCAAGATCCATATCATAGTAAAATCCTTCATCAATTACAGGTCCAACCCAAAACTTTGCATTTGGATATAATCTTTTAACTGCATGTGCTAGTAAATGAGCACATGAATGATTTAAAACACTTAATTTTTCATTTGACTTAATATTATTCATATTCTCTCCTTCTTTCTAATAAAAAAAACGCTACCTGAAAAACCAGGAGCGTGTATACGCGGTACCATCCTTATTTGTACTTAATTAGATAACGGCATAGACCGGAATTCTCTTTCGAGTTCAGCTCATAGGTAGTAATACTTTAATAC
The DNA here is from genome assembly GCA_905203475.1 of uncultured Acholeplasmataceae bacterium. Classification (GTDB taxonomy): domain Bacteria; phylum Bacillota_I; class Bacilli_A; order RF39; family UBA660; genus UMGS2016. The sequence goes on along the minus strand of CAJKWD010000013.1, from coordinate 13,653 downwards.
TTTTACAGGTTCTCACCATTCCCTGCTCTCTTTCAAAAGTGATTTAAAATATCATGTCCTAATCATTGCTTTTGATACTAACATCATATATCTTTTTTTATATTTTGTCAATGATGATGGCCTAGCATCACACTAATCATTAAAATAATAACTCCTACTAATACTCCAAATATTGTTCCTTTATCTTTTTTATGTTCCACTAAATGAGGGAATAATTCAAAAATAACAATATAAGAAACCATTCCTGTTGTAATGGCAAGTAATATGCCTAGTAAGAACTCATTCATTACGCCACTCATGAAGAACATCAAAAGGCCTCCAATAAAAGTAGAAATAGAAGTTAAAAAAATCATAAACAATGTAGTCTTCCACTTCTTATCAGATGTATAAAAAGTAGAAGTTAATACCATCCCCATTGGAATATTATGAAGGCCTACGCCAATACACATTAGAATTCCTAACTCTAATGAACTCATAACACTTGTATAAATTGCCATACCTTCAATCATATTATGTACAATTAATGCGATACTAGCCACAATTCCAATATGAGTTAAATTTTCTTCATCTATTTCTTTTTTCTCATCAGCATGATGATCAGGAATAAAGAAATCTAAAAATTTTAATACACAGATACCTACTGCAATAAAAAATATTAAATAACAAATTGTAATGATATCGTTTTGTCCATCACTTAAATGTTCAAAACTTTCAGGTAATAATTCTAATAATACCAATGATGTCATTACACCAAAGGCCATACTAATAGAAAAATTCATAACTTTATGATTATTCTTTGTTGTCATCACAATAAAATAACCAATTAATATAAATACTCCTACAATAAAAGTAGCTCCTAAAGCCCATGCTACACTCATAGTCATCCCTCTTTTGCATACAATTCATTTTAACATATTTTGACAACGATTTCAATCTCACAAAAAAGATTAGTCAATTTCGACTAATCTTATAATTAAGGTTCAACAATATCTGGTAGTTCTGAATCAGGATCACCGCTTGGTGATGGTTCTGGATCTGTTGATGGTTCTGGATCATCACTTGGCTCTGGTTCCTGAGTTGGTTGTGGAGTGGTTGATGGTGTAGGTTTTGTTGTTGTTTTTTCTTCATCTTTTGGCTCTTGTTTCGTCGCTGTTGAACCAGTATTAATTGTTAATGTTTTCACAAATTCAATATCGGCTCCATATGGTACAGATTGACTAATAACTCTTGAACCATTTCCATTCACAATAATACGGATACCATGACTACTTCCATAACTTTGTACGTAAGCTACACTAGAACCACTGAAGTCTGGAAGTAATGTTAAATTAGTAGATCCCTTAGACATCTTACCAATAATATTTTCTTCATATGGAACACTTGCATCAAAGGAGAATGTTTTTGTCATTTTTGGACTAATCATTCCAAGATTGACTTTCATAGCTTCTATTACCGCATCTAAGCTTTCTTGATATGGAACGAAGTTGTAAAGTCTCATTCTTGTTCCTTGACCATTAATTGTACTGTAGTCATATATATTCGCATCTGCCCCACTAATATATAAGTGTTGCATACTAAGGACATCTTCTACAGCCATATCTTTTGTTCTTGTTAATACATCTTTACCAATATTGTAAAGAGATAAAATTTCACTTGTTGTCATATTCGTTGCCATGTTATTACCAACTGTATCTAGTATTTTATAAACTGTATCCAAGTCTCTTACATCTTTTAATTTATTTAACATTGCTTTGACAACTAATTGTTGATTTTGACCACGAACGAAGTCATCAAATCCAGCACTTTTACGATGTCTAGCCCATGCAAGTGCTTGCTCTCCATTTAAATGTTGATATCCAGCATCGACACAAATTGTATTTTCACCCCATGCACGATCACTATTTTGTTCGCAGAAACCAATTGGTACTTCTGCATCAATACCACCTAAAGCATCAACTAATTGGACTGCACCTTTAAAATTAATTTTTATATAGTAGTCAATTGGAATTCCTGTAAATCCAGTAATCGTATCCATCATACATTGTTCTCCTTGCCATGCTGCATGCGTAATTTTATTTTTACGTTTTCCATTAAAGCATGCGATTGGTACATATGTATCACGAGGAATACTTAAGATAGTAGAATTTAATGTAGTTGGATTGAATGTAATTAACATCAGCGAATCTCCATTAAAACTACTACTTTGTGTTAAATCATTGGTATCACTATCAATTCCCATTAATAAAATAGTAAACGGTTCTTTTAATGATTTTCCAGCACTGACTTCTTGTTTTACTGATTTCTTTTGTGTATAAATCACTTTAGTATCTTCTGCAATATTTTTATATGCATCAATTGATGTAAACATAGATTGATATCCAGAAGGCAAGAAAATATATTCTATTTCTTCATCATATAGATCAGCTAACAAATCAGTATAGTTATCATAATATTTCACTTTATTTTTTAAGTTTTTATCTTCGATAATTTGTTTTGGTATTTGATATCCATCTACTGATTTTTTATCTTTAATCATTCCTAATTCTTTACTACTACTAATATCATTAATACTTGTTGCTTTATTTGAACTTAACGTTACAATACTAGCAGAATAAGTCGTTTCACGTTCAGTTAAGTTACCTACTTTACCGATTGCTTTAATAATATTTCCCCCGACAAAGATTAAAATAGCACTATAGACTAACGATATAATCACATCTACGATAAAACGTACTCTCTTTTTCTTACGAGCTGTTTTACGTAAGTGAAAAAAGAAAAATATCATTAATCCAATTAATACAATTCCTACAACATAGCGCAGAAATGTTTCAATAGACCCTAATAATGTTAGAGAATAAAGGAAATATCCTGTCGCTCCTATATTTAATACAAGTAGAAGTATCATTCCAATCATCCAATTTGTTTTTATTTTTGTTCTTTCTTTCGCCTTTTGCTTTTCTCTCATGATTTAGCCTCCTAAGGTACTACAACATTATATCGTAAATTTCGAAATAGGACAAGTTGGCAACTATAAATTTTTCGATTTTGTCGAATTCTTTTCACTTTTTGTCATAGTTTATCGTTTACATCTTAAAAAGAAGTATGCTTTAGACTTTATAAATAAATAGCTTCACTTTTATATAAAAAAATCGAACTAAAAAGTTCGACTAATATCAATATGGAGGGCCCGACCGGATTTGAACCAGCGATCAGGGAGTTGCAGTCCCATGCCTTACCACTTGGCTACGAGCCCATTTAAAATGACAACTTGATTATATCAAATATTTATTAGTAGTGCAATAGTACATCTATGATATTTTATGTTTTTATTAGAAATTAGATACAAAAAAATAGAGGAATATCCTCTATTTTGCAATCACATCACAGATTAAATTAGAAATCTCTGTTGGATTATCAATTGAAAGTCCAGCAATCATCTTTGCTTCACTATATAGTATTTTTGTATATTTTTTAAATGTATCTTTATCGTTTTGATAAAGGTCTTTTAATTTATTAGCAATCGGATGTTTCTCATTAATTTCTAATACTGTTTCTGCTTTCATGTTTGGTGTATTTGGCATTGCTGCAAATACTTTCTGCATCTCAATTGAAATATCACCAACACTTGTTAAACAAACAGGATATGTTTTTAATTTATTTGTAAAACGAACTTCTTTTACTTCTGGAATTACTTCTTTCATTTCTTTTAATAAATCTGTATTTTCTTCATTGATCTTCTTTGTATTTTCTTTTTCTTCTTCTGTTTCAAGATCTAAATCATCTTTTTCAATATTGACAAATGTCTTTTTATCATATTCATGAATTGCTGATAAAACAAATTCATCGATATAATCAGTTAAATACAAAATATCATAATCTTTTTCTTTAATTTGTTCTACTTGTGGCAAAGTATCTATTTTTTCAATTGAAGTCCCTGCTGCATAATAGATCTTATCCTGTCCTTCTTTCATCTTTTCAACATATTCTTTTAAAGTGATTAATTTTTTACGTTTAGAAGAATAGAACATAATTAAATCTTGCAACTTATCTTTATTCATACCATAGTTATCATAAACACCATATTTTAATTGCATTCCAAATGTCTGGAAGAAAGATTCATAAGTTTCTCTATCTTCTTTTAACATTTTTTCCAACTCTTTACGAATTTTAGATTCAATATTTTTGGCAATTAAATTTAAACTCTTTGATTTTTGTAACATCTCTCTAGAGATATTTAAAGATAAATCTTCTGTATCAACAACACCTTTTACAAAGCTAAAATAATCAGGTAATAAGTCAGAGCACTTCTCCATAATCAATACTCCACTGGCATATAAACTAAGTCCTTTTTCATAGTCTTTTGTATAATAATCATATGGAGCATGACTTGGAATAAATAATAATCCTTTATAAGAACATAAACCTTCGACAGATGTAGAAATTACTTTTAATGGTTTATCAAAGTCATTAAATTTATCCATGTAAAAGTGATTATAGTCTTCTTCTGTTACCTCCTTTGGATTTCTCTTCCAAAGAGGAATCATACTATTGATTGTCTCAATTTCTTCTTTATCTTCATATTCATTTTTTTCTTTATCTTTTAATACGTGTTTTGTTACTTTCATTTTGATTGGATAACGAATATAATCAGAGTATTTCTTAATTAACTCTCTTAGTTCATATTCTTCTAAATATTGACTATATGTATCATCATCCGTATCTTCCTTAATATGAAGTATAATTTTTGTACCATTCTTTTCTTTTTCACAAGTATCTATTTGATATCCTTCTACTCCACTAGAAGTCCAACGATAGGCTTCTTTACTATCAATTGATTTTGTTTCTACTTCAATCTTATCACTGACCATAAATGCGGAATAAAAACCTACTCCAAATTGTCCAATAATATCAATTTTATCTTCTTTTGATAAGTTCTCTTTAAATTTTAAAGAACCACTTTGCGCAATGGTACCGAGATTCTTTTCAAGCTCTGTTTCTGTCATTCCGATTCCAGAATCTTCAATGGTAAGTAATCTCTTTTCCTTATCATAATCAATATGAATTTCTAACTTATCTTTATCTACTTTGATTTTCTTATCCGTAAGAGCACGATAAGCAAGTTTATCCATCGCATCACTGGCATTGGAAATCAACTCTCTTAAAAAAATATCTTTATTTGTATAAATTGAATTAATCATTAAATCAAGTAATCGCTTTGATTCTGATTTAAATGCTTTTTTCTTCATAATATCATCTCCATCTTTCTTACATAATCGTTATAACACCTTTTTTAGCAATTGTCAAGGAAGAGTGCTAACGTGACTTGAAATAATTTGTTCTATTATTCAAATCAATACATATAGTGTATTAGTAAAGTCCAGGAGGGATAGAATGATTAATAAGAAAAGTATTTGGTTTTTAACACTATTTAGTTTAATTTTAGTCTTAAGTATTTATTACATCACCATGCCAAGTGAATTACTTTTAGGAAATAATATGAATAATTCTAAAACAGAAGAAAAAAAGACAACAAAGAAAGAAGAAAAAACAAAGGTGACAATGAAAGAAAGTGATTTACTTACATCTCTTCGTGTGGAAGCAAATGATGAAATGGTGAAAAAAATGGATGAATTAAAATCAGTACTTACGAGTAAGGATGCCACCAGTGAAGAAAAAAATGATGCTTTTGAACGAATGAAAGAGCTAAATTCTGTAAGAGGAAAAGAAGAGACAATTGAGAAAAAAATAAAAGAAGAATTTAAATTAAATAGTTTTGTGAAAATCGATGGTGATCAAATTCGTGTGGTTGTTAATACAGAAAAATTAGATAAAAAGAGTGCTAATAATATTATGCGTAGTGTTCAATCTAATTTTGATGATAAGATGTATATCTCTGTCAAATTTCAAAAATAAAGACGATATGTCTTTTTTTATGAATATTTCTCTTTTCATTAGATAAATGACACGCACTGTTTTATTCTTTTTACATAAAATACTATGAAGAAATAATTTCCACCCCAAGTATGGAAGTGAGGTATTATGAAAAAGAGTATTCTAACCAAACGAGAGAAAGAAGTATTTGATCTTTTAATTCAAAATAATTCAACGCAAGATATCGCAAACAAATTGGGGATTAGCGAAAAAACAGTCCGCAATCATATTTCTAATGTGATGCAGAAATTAGGCGTAAAAGGAAGAGCAAGTGCTATTGTTGAACTATTAAAGCTTGGCGAAATAACTGTTTAAAAAATCGCATGAAATAGCGATTTTTTTCATATACTTCTATCAGAGGTGGACTATGTTAAAGAAAATGATTACAAAAAAAATTCTCGTGAGTAGTCTTTGTTTGTTTGCCCTATTTTTAATTTATATGATACCAAAAGATACTATTTATACGTTAAAAGATGTGAAACAAGAAGTAAATTATGTAACTCAAAATGAAAATTTAAAAACTGTTTTTTTAATGGACCAAGATGGTATGTTAGGCAAAACAGAATATGTGAGTAGTGTATTAGATGAAAATGATATTAATAGACAAGTAACAGATGCGATATCCGTACTAATTAAAGATGGAGTGAATGAAAGTAAGGTACCGAATGGTTTTCAGGCCATTATCCCTAGTGATACAAAGATTATTAGTAGTTCTTTTGAAAATGGTGTCTATAAAATCAATTTTTCTAGTGAATTATTAGATGTCAAAGCGGATATGGAAGAAAAAATTATCGAAGCAATTGTCTTTACTGCTACAAGTAATAAAAATGTAAAACAGGTAATTATTTATATGAATGGGGATACTCTTACCTATTTACCAAAATCAAAGACTTATATACCTGCTACATTAGATCGTAATTTTGGGATTAATAAAACATTTGATATTACGAATACAGATAATATTCAAAGCGTTATTGTATATTTTTTAAAAGAATATAATCAAGAACAATATTATGTGCCTGTCACAAAATATGTGAATGATAACAGAGAAAAAGTAAAAATTATTATTGATGAATTATCTAGTAGCCAAGTATATCATAGTAATTTAATGAGTTATTTAGACAGTAATACAAAATTAGAAGCAGCCAATATTGAAGATGATACTTTCACATTACAATTCAATCAAAATATATTAACACATTTAGAAGAAGAGCCTATTTTAGAAGAAGTTATCTATACAATTGCTTTATCAATTCAAGATAACTATGATGTCAGTCAAGTTTCATTTGAAGTAGGAAATGAGGAAATTTGTAAAACTGTTTTAAAAACCCTTGATTAATAAGAGATCCTGTAGTATAATTGTCTTGTTGTGAAACAAGACGTCTCAGTAGCTCAGCTGGATAGAGCAATGCCCTTCTAAGGCAGCGGTCGGGGGTTCGAATCCCTCCTGGGACACCACTTATGAAAAAACAAGACATTATGTCTTGTTCTTTTTTTTACCTTATTATTGAGCAGTTTTTAAAACATAATCAGGAATTTCAATGGGATCTAAATTATTATATTCCTGATATTTGATTTCTAATTTCATTTTTTCACAGTTAGAATCGGGATCTTGCATATCTACAAGATTCGTTAAATCAATATCAATTTGAGTTAAATATCCCGTTGTTGTACTAACATATAAATAAATTGTACCTTTTTGATTGATAATCATACTGACATACTCTTCATTGATATTTCTATAAAATAAACGTTTCATATCTTCCTCTGATAATTCTATTTTATATTTACGGATACCAGTCTTATTTGTCTTTACTTCTTCTACTTTCACATCATTTGCTGTTAGAATAGAATAATCTAATATATCTTGACTATTTTCTTGTTCTTTCATCCATTCATTAGTTACTTCATCTTGCAAATACATTGTTTTTTTCTTTACATCATAGTAATATTCTTCTTGTTCTAATAATTCCTTATTTTTTGTAACTTTGGTATTGATTCTTTCAACTTGGTGTTCCAGGTCTTTTTCTTTTTTCCATATAATTGTTCTTTTATTTACTTTATTTAATACTTTTACTTCTTCTTTAGCAGTTAATGTTTCCTGATAAGTATCTACTAACTCTAGTTTTTTTATCGCTTCATTTACAATTTGTTTGGGACTTGTTCCACAAGCTGTTAATAATAGCGAAAGTAATAATAATAATCCTATTTTTTTCATAGTATCACCATATTCATTATAACATATATAAAAAAAGAAAGGTAGATTACTCTACCACTTCTCCATTTAAACTCCATGTTCTAGCTTCTTTTATTTTAACTGGAACAATTGTTCCAATTGTTTCTCTACTAGCATTTACATTCACTAGTTTTTGAGTATCGGTATATCCCATAACCATGTTTTTATTATTACCACTAATTCCTTCTATTAAAACTGGAACTGTTTTACCAACATATCTCTCGTTAGCTTCTTTCGCATATTGATTAACTAATTCATTCAGTTCATATAATCTCTTTTCTTTTACTTCTAATGGAGTATCATCTTTCATTTTTGCTGCTGGTGTTCCAATACGTGGAGAAAAGATAAATGTATAAGCAGAATCATATTTACATTCTTTTACGACTTCTAATGTATCTTTGAAGTCTTCTTCTGTTTCTCCTGGAAATCCAACAATAATATCTGTGGTAATAGAACAGTTTGGAATTCTTTCTTTTAGTTTATGATATAGTTCTAAATAAGATTCTTTTGTATAACGACGTCCCATTAATTTTAAAATACGATCACTTCCACTTTGTAAAGGTAGATGAATATATGGCATAATATTATCATATTTTGCGATGACATCAATCATTTCATCGGTAAAATCCCATGGATGACTCGTTACGAAACGAAGACGTTTAATTCCTGTCTTAGAAACATCTTCTAATAAGTTTGCCATTGTATAATCGTCGTATAAATCTTTTCCATAAGCATTGACATTTTGTCCTAATAAAGTCACTTCTAAGTATCCATCTTCTACTAATTGTTTTACTTCATCGATAATATATTCTTTTTCTCTACTTCTCTGTTTTCCTCTTGTATAAGGGACAATACAGTAAGTACAGAATTTATCACATCCATATTGAATATTTACCCATGCTTTATATGGATTATCACGTTTGGTTGGAATATTTTCAATGACATCCCCTTCCATACTATATACTTCAATCTCTTGGCCTTTTTTCTCTAAAGCTTTTTGTAATAGTTGTGGTAAATGATAGATATTATGAGTTCCAAATACTAAATCAACTGCTTTATACTTCTTCATAATTTCTTCTACAACATGCTCTTCTTGAGCCATACAACCACAAACAGCAATCATTAGATTAGGATTCGTTTCTTTCGCATGTTTTAATCTACCAATCATTCCAAATACCTTATTATGAGCATTTTCACGAATTGCGCATGTATTTAAAATAACTAGATCCGCAGTTTCCATACTCGTTGCTTCTTTATATCCCATATCCTCTAAAATAGCTTTAATATTCTCACTATCGTGTTCATTCATCTGACAACCATATGTCTTTACATAATAGAATAACCCTTCTCCTAAATGTTGTAATTCATGGGTTAAAATATATTCATTTGTCTTTGTTTTTACCTTTTCATTGGTACGCTTTTTTGCTTCCATTAAATTTGGTAGTTTCATTTTATCACCAACTTCCTTGTGTATTATAACACATTTCAAATACTTCTCAAAGACCTATCGCACATTTGTATCTATTACGAAATAGAAATTGCAAAATAAAAAGCAATAGAACATACTATTGCTTTTAAACTTCTTGAACAACAATTAAAATCATCGGCTTACATTCTGTTTCTTGATATAAGTATTTTCCTAACTTATCGCGAATACCAGCTTTGATTTTATTGAATTCAATATAATTTGGTTTTGTATTCTCATTAATGACTTCTAAAGAAATCTTTTCAGCTTCTTTAATTAAATCAATGTTATCTTTTACATAAATAAAGCCACGGGTTAAAATTTCTGGGCCAGCTAAAATTTGTTTTGTCGTACGATCGATTGTAGCACTGACAATTACAATCCCATTATCACTTAAAAGTTCACGATCTTTTAATACCAGTTCTCCAACATCTCCTACTGTCTTACCATCTACTAAAATATCATCTACTTTTACAGATTCATTTTTATCGATTAGTTTACCATCGATAAATGTTGCGATTTGTCCATTTAATTTTAATAAAATATTTTCTTCTTTCATACCAACTTGTAGTGCTACCTTGGCATTTTCTACTTGATGACGATATTCTCCAATGACTGGAAAATAATATTTTGGTTGCATTAATGAAATCATCATCATTAAATCTTCAGAAGAAGCATGTTGGTCAAGATATTTTTTACCAGATACTTCTACGAAATTAGCTCCAATTTTAGATATATTATCAAATATTTTAGCAACAGTTCTTTCCATTCCCTCATAAACCGGAGATGCGAATACAATTGTATCTTTATCTGTCAATTTTAAGAATTTATCATATCCTCTTAAAATACGTTTAATATTAGAATATGGTTTTTCTCTTTCATCAGATACTAATACTAAAATATTTTTATCGTTTAAATGTTTTAAATTTTGAATACGTGATTTATCAAATGACATATAATGTTGATCGATTGCTGTATGAATTAAGTGTTCTAAATGTCTTCCCATAATCACGATGTTGCGGTCTGTATCCATGATAGAATTAAATATTTCTTGAATACGGTATAATTGTGTACTTGAAACATGGAAAATTACTCTTCCCTCATATTTATATAATGTCTCATTGACAAGAGATTGAATACGGTGTTGTGGTGATGTAAACCCTTTTCTTGGTGCATATAGAGATTCACTCATCAAACATAAAACACCCTTTTTTCCAATATAAGCAAGTTTTCCAATATCTGTTTGATAATTACCTACCATACTAGGATCAAACATAAAATTACCCGTATAGACAATCGCACCTTGATCAGTATTTAAAACATATCCTACTGTATCTGGTACAGAATGGCTTAAACTAATTGGAAAGACACTATTCTTTCCAAAATTAATTTTACGATGTGCTTTAATCTCCATCAATTTCGCATTTTTAATCTCTGAATTATCTAATTCTTCTTTTAATATTTCCAGTGTAAATTTTGTCCCATATATTTTTAAGTTTGGTAAATCTTTTAAAATATCTGGTAATGCTCCTAATTGCTCATCATGTCCGTGCGTAATAAATACCCCTTTGACATGTTCGATATTCTCTTTTAAATAATCATAATTAGGTAAAATATAATCTACACCTAACATATTATCATCTGCATTTTTTAACCCGGCATCAAATACAAAAATATCTTGGTCGACTTCTACAATATACATATTTTTACCATTTTCATTTAATCCACCAAGACTAAATATTTTTATTTTACTCAAAAATAATCTCTCCTTTCTTTTTTTCATGTTAAAAGACTTAAACATTATATCAAATATTTTAAAAGTTGTCTATTTTCTAAAAAAGAACAGTGTATCACTGTTCTACGGCAAGATATGTTTCATCTAAAATAGAATATAAATATCCAGATACTGGGATATGTAATTTCTCTTTGATATAGTTCATATATCCTCTTACTTGTTCTAGATATTCCTTTTTATGAATTTCTTTTAATTTATAATCTACGATGATGGCATCTTTTTCCCCCACTAACAATAAGTCGATAATTCCATTACTTTCCCCTTCATCCGTGGTACGAATAAATTCATACTCATGGAATACTTGATAATGATTGATTTGTTTCATAAAATCAGTTTGTAGGAATGCTTTAATTTTCTTCTCTTCGAAAGCATTTAAGTGTAAAAAGGAAAGACTTTCTTCTGGACTTTGAAAATCCATCATTTCTAAATATCGATGCATCTTTGTTCCTACTTCCATTTTATCCATATCTTCAAAAGAAATCTTCGTTGGTTTATGAGAAAAAGTAGAATGTACAAGTATTTCTTTTTCTTCGTGAATAGATAATAAATTTGTTAAAGGTTTTACTACTTTTGTATCTAACACTTCAAAGTGACTTTGGTCATATTCTTTTGTTAATTGTAATTGTTTTAATGAAATGTGTGTTGTATATGGTGTTAATAATTCTTTAATTGATACAACAATATCATATAGGCTCTTATAGTGTTTACGAATTCTCTCTGGAACAATTTGAATAAAAGGTTTTACTTCTTTGGCATCACTGATCGGTGCTACTAAAATAATTTTTTCTTTGGCTCTGGTAAGGGCAACATAAAATACACGTATCTTTTCTGATATATCATCTAAATCGTTTTTGGCGATAAATAATTTTTTATAGAAAGTTTCTCGCACGCCATCGTCAAAGTATGGAACAATCATACCAAATTCTTTTTGATATAAGAAACGTTCTTTAGTATCTGCCTTTGAAAATAATTTTGTCAGTCCTGAAAAATAACAAATCGGAAATTCCAGCCCTTTTGATTTATGAATAGTCATCAAGTTGACGGCATCGACACCACTTTCTTTTTTGACATCAAAACTAACATCTAGTGTATTGGTATCTAGTTGTTCAAAATATGCTACTAATTTTCTTAAGTCATAACCATTTTGTTCTAGTGTTTTAGATAAATTTAAGAGGAATACTAACTTGTCACTATTCAGTTCCACATCTCCTAGCTGAATCACGGTATCAAACAGTTGAAAGGTGTGATAAATTTCTCTCATGAAAGATGAAATTGTATGTGTTTTAGAATAATGAGCGAGATGATTTAATTTCTCATATAAAAGATTAAAATCACTTTCATCTTGCATACATTGAAAAATAGTTCTTCCCTCTTGTTTAGAGCGTTTTAATAAACGGAAGATACTATCATCACTAAATCCCCCTAAAAAAGAACGAGAAAGGGATAAAAAAGGATGTAGAACGGCTTCTTTTGTATCTTTTCTTCTGACGATACAATCAATTAATTGAATAATACTTTTCATTGTATAAATAATATCTGTCGCATAAAATGATTCATCCTTATGAATAGTAATAGGAATTCCTAAATAGGTAAAAATAGTCTTATATAAATCAAAATTCGTTTTACGGTCTTGTAATATAGCAAAGTCAGAATAAGTGACTGGACGTAACTCTCCTTTATCTTGAATCATTTCGCGATTAGCAATTCGTTTTTTAATATCTTGTGCGATCATAAATGCTTCAATTTCTTCTTTGCGATACCTTTTAGCTTCTTCACTTTCTTTATAAGAATAATCCAATACTTCCAGCTCATAATTTGTATTTTTATCTTTTACTTTCTCGTAAGAAAGATTTCCAAAAATCATTTCTTCTTGATTGAAATAATGAACCCCTCCTACTTTCTCATCCATAACAGCTTGAAAAATAAAATTAATTGCATCCACAACTTCTTTTCTAGAACGGAAATTTTTAGAAAGAGTAATTAATTTACCACCATCATTTTTTTGATAATGATAAAATTTATTCATAAATATATTAGGATTTGCATTTCGAAAACGGTAAATAGACTGTTTTACATCCCCTACTGTATATACATTATTATTTTCAATCATTGATACAAAATATGTTCCAATATCATTAGTATCTTGATACTCATCAATCATAATTTCATAAATATGATTTTGATAATCAGTTCGAATATCTTCATGTTCTTCTAAAAGTTGAATGG